>DAOLDO010000950.1:0-2747 GCA_035327325.1 Chloroflexaceae bacterium
CAGGGCGGCCCGCTTGCCGGCGGCGGGGGGGGGGCGGGGGCCCAGCCCGGGGTGGTTGGGGCGCCTCGGGCGAGGAGTCGTAGCCGCGGTACTCAAGGCGTTGCAGCCCGCCGATCACCACCTCCGACGCCTCGCGCGGGCCGATGTAGCCGACGATCCCACACATAGTCTTCCTCCAACTGCTTGGTGCTGTGCGCGGCCCACCGGCGCGGGCGCGGCCCGCGGGGGCGCCGGGCGCACACGCGCCGCGCCACGCCCGCGGGGGCGTTCGCCGATCGCCGATGGGGGACTGGTGGGGAAGTCTTGGGGTGGTGGGCTGCCGCCGCGGCCGTTGTCTCCCCGTCGCCGGGGGCTTTGGGCCGCGGCTCTCAGGCGGCACCCGCGCCTGGGAGGCTTCCGCTGATCGCTCGATGTTCCGGGCGGCCACAGGCGCCCGTTAGCCCCGCCCCGCGGCGGGGAACCTCCTCCTCGTCAGCTCCGCTCGCGCGGAGCCCATGCGCTGGCGTGGCGTTTCGTGGTTCGCTCCCCTCCTGCCCGCGTTCCCCCCGCGGGCCTCGCGCTTCGCCGCACGCGGAGTATAACACACGGGGCGCACGGCGCACGAGCGAAAACGCCGGCCAGGGTGGCGCGGGGCTGTGGTCCCTGGCCCTTGACAGCGGGACGGCCAGCGCCTACACTTTCATTCATCAAATGGATGAATGAATTGGGGGCGCCGTGGCAATCATCGGCCCGGCCGGCGGCAATCTGCTCGACGTCAAGTCGCACAACGTGAGCGCGCTGCTGCGGGCGATCCTGCGCCACCAGCCGATCTCGCGGGTGCGCCTGGCCCGCCTGCTGGGCCTCTCGACCACTACGGTCACCAACCTGGTAGCCGAGCTGGTCGAGCAGGGGCTGGTGAGCGAGGACGGCACGGACGTGCTTGCGATGAGCAGCGGCGCGGGCCGGCTGCCGCGGGCCCTGCGCTTCGTGGACGACAGCCGCTACGGCCTGGGGGTCTTTATCGGGGTGCGCCGGGTGCGGCTGATCCTCGGCAACCTGGCGGGCCGGCTGGTGGACGGCGCCATGCTCGACCATGTGCCGGGCGAGGCCCCCGCGCAGACGGTCGAGCGCATCGCGGCTATGGCGGGCCCGCTGCTGGCGCGCAACGGGCTGCGGGCCGGCGACGAGCGCCTGGTGGGCGTGGGGGTGGGCGCCTCGGGGCTGGTGGCCAACGACACCGGGGTCAACCTGCTGGCCCCCGTCCTAGGCTGGCGCGACGTGCCGCTGCAGCGCCTGCTGAGCGAGGCCCTCGACCTGCCGGTGGCGGTGGACAATAATGTGCGCAGCATGGCCCTGGCCGAGAGCATGTACGGGGCCGGGCGCGACGTGCGGGCCCTGATCTTCCTCTACGCGCAGGTGGGCGTGGGCGCCGGCCTGGTGGTGGACGGCGCGGTCTACAGGGGCGCCGACTACGGGGCGGGCGAGATTGGCCACTGGACGATCATCCCCGACGGGGGGGCGCCGTGTCGCTGCGGCAACACGGGCTGCCTGGAGACGCTGATCTCCGAGCCGGCCCTGGTCGAGCTGGCCGCCCAGGTGCGCCCCGAGCTGCGCGACGCCGGGCCGAACCCGCTCCAGGCCCTGCTGGCGGCGGCCAGGGGTGGCGACGAGGAGCTGCGCCGCGTGCTCGCCGAGCGCTCCCGCTACCTGGGTATCGCTCTGGCCAACCTGGTCAACGTGCTCAACCCCGAGCTGATCCTGCTCGGCGGGCTGCTCCACCAGGGCTTCGACCTCTTCCAGCCGGTCGTCGAGCCGGTGATGAAGGAGCGCTCGTTCGCGACCCTGGGCCGGCGGGTCCAGCTGCTGCCGGCCAGCTTCGGCGAGCGCAGCGGCGAGGTGGGCGCCGTGGCCCTGGCCCTCAACACCTTCCTCTTCCAGCAGGCGGGCGCGTAGGCCCGGCCCCCTTGACAAGGGGCGCCCGGTGGTGTATAACTGAGGCCATCTAATTATTCCCTCAAATTAATTAATTCGCCCTGGCCGGCGGGGCCGGCCGCTCGCCCTCGTCCGACGTGACGTCGAGCCGGACGCAGATTCTAGCAAGGAGGACGGGTTCTCATGGACGAGAAACCAAGGCTGAGTCGCAGGCAGCTGCTGATCCTGAGCGGGCAGCTGGGGCTGGCGGCGGCGGCCCTCGCCGCCTGCGGCACGCCCCAGTCGCCGACGGGCGGCACCAGCGGCGGCACGAGCCAGGGCGGCGCGGCCGAGCCGGCCCAGGCCACGGGCGAGATCGAGTTCCTGGCCTGGGGCGACGCCGCCGACATCGCCGCCTGGGAGGCGCTCAACGCCCGTTTCGCCGAGGTCAACCCCAACGTCAAGGTCAACGTCACCACGGTCGCCGACCCCAACGCCAACTTCTACCCCAAGCTCCAGACCTCGATCGCCGGCGGCGCGGCCCCCGCCCTCTCCTCGTTCCAGGGCTGGGAGTGGCAGGTCTACGCCGACCGCGACCTGCTGGCCCCGATCGACGACCGCATCGCCGGCGCCGGCCTGACCCCTGTCTACGACGACAGCGTGGCGGCGATCGAGGGCACGACCAAGCGCAACGGCGCCCGCTACCTCGTGCCGCTCCAGCTGGCCACCATGCTGATGTACTACTCGAAGCCAGCCTTCGACGAGGCCGGCCTGGCCTACCCCACCGACGACTGGACCATGGAGGAGTTCCTCGAGACGGCCCAGGCCCTCACCAGGCTCGACGGCGCCACCCGCCA
>DAOLDO010000951.1:0-2739 GCA_035327325.1 Chloroflexaceae bacterium
CAGGGAAAGATGCCGCAGCTGGCGAATCTGATCCGGGTGAGTATTGGGGTGGGCCACAGCCCAGCGGCCCTACTCACCGACCCAGAGCTTGTCGAGCAGCGCCAGGTGGTGGAGCGACAGCGCTGCGCGGGTATGCCTGCGCGAGTGGCGCAACCCCCTGTCCGGCAGCGCGATTGGGAGGCTATCGCCGGGCTGCTCCAACGCCTGGCGAGCGCGAGCGAGCAGGAACCCTGCTCGGTACGTGCGATTGGGCGCCAACTGGGCATAAGTGTCTTGGCGCTGCGTCGGCACTGCCCGGAGGAAAATCGTCAGATAGCTGAGCGCTATGCGGCGTATGTGCGCGCCCGGGGAGCGCAGCGACGGGCGAAGTTGGCGCAGGCCCTCCAGCAGGCGGTTCAGCAGCTTCATGAGGCAGGTTTGGTCCCAACACAGAATCGCGTCACGGAACTGGTGGGGGATCCCGGCGCCCTACGGGAGCCAGAAATGCGCGCGATCTGGCGAGCGGCACGTCAGGCGTTGAAGGTTGGCGGGAGCACCCACGGAAACCAGGAGCGCCAACCACCATCGTCACCAGAGGAACCAGTACCCGACCACGCCTGACTGGAAGCATAACCTGGCTACGCGGCCAGGTTATGCTTCAAAGCACAAAGGGGAACGCGATCGTCGCCGACGTGCTTGCTGAGCTCAGGGACAGCACGCAGTTCGTCACCATCACAGGTGGCGGCGTGCTGCTCCTGCGCTCACTCCTCGCCGACGTGCTCGCCCACGAGACCAAGGAGCCGGGTCGCGACTACCTGCTCGTGGAAGGTCCGCTGGCCAGCCAGCTCAATGCCATTGGCGCGCTGTTCGGCCTGATCTTCCGCGCCGCCGGCAAGTAGGGGGTGGAGATGCCTCGTGAGAACAAACCACCCGACCGAAGCAAGCATGGCACAGGGCGCGATGCTGGGGCGCGCCGCCTCATCGCAGGGCTGCGGGTCACGCCACAGGACGAGGCCCTCCTGGCGGTGGTACGCCCGTACCTCGCCGACGTCGGCTCCGAGGGCGAGCTGGCCTATCGCCTCTGGCGCCGCGGGCTCGACGTTACGCTGGCTGAGGTTGTGGGACTCGGAGCGACGTTGACGTCAGCAATGACCGAGGAACTGCTCGCCGGCCTGGTCGCGCAACGGCTCATGCTCAGTTTGCCCCTGCTCCGACGTACTGGCACACTAGCCCTCCTGGGCCTGGAAGCGCCTCCGCTGGTTGCCCCACCAACGATAGCACCCCTACTCGCTCCTGCCATCGGCGCCGAGGCAATCGACGCTGGCGCTACAAAAGTCATTAGGGGCCTGGGGGGTAGCGATTTTCTGTAAGGCGAGAGGAGGCAGGATGACGAACGCGAGCATACCTGGCCAGGGCTAAGGCTCCTGGTCGAGCAGAACGCGCATAATGGGCTCATCGCCACTTCCTGTGGAGCGTGATGGCTGTGTCGGCGCTATACTATCTTGCAGGGCTCGTCGGTGGCCCTGTCTAGATTGGTCCTTCCTCGTGGCGCTCGCCGATCTCCTTCTGCCTGGCCCCTCCTGCCTCCGTTTGAGCCATCTCTCAGCCGAAAACGGCTTGCTTGCCCTCGACCTGACTGCAACCCGCTCCAGCGTGGCCTGCCCATCGTGCTCCTCTCCTT
This sequence comes from Chloroflexaceae bacterium, assembly GCA_035327325.1. Taxonomy (GTDB): domain Bacteria; phylum Chloroflexota; class Chloroflexia; order Chloroflexales; family Chloroflexaceae; genus CAIWXH01. Next base: position 1,661 of record DAOLDO010000951.1, read on the forward strand.
CATCTCGGGTCCACGCCTACTACCAACGGACTGTTGCTGACCTTCCCTGGGCTGGCGTCCCCGTCCATCTCCACCTCCACGTCCGGCGCTTCCTCTGCGATAATCCTGCTTGCCCGCGCCGAACCTTCTCCGAACCTCTTCCTGAGGTTGTCAGACCAGCTGCCCGTCGCTCCACTCGTCTGGCCACCGAGCAACGGCTGCTTGGTCTCCAAGTTGGCGCCAGCAGCACCGCTCGTATCGCCAAGCGCCAGGGCATGCCCGTCAGTCCCAATACCCTCCTACGCCTTGTCCGCACAACCCCCGTTGCGCTTCGAGCGACACCCGCTCACCTCGGTGTCGACGAATGGTCGTTTGGCAAGGGCCAGGATTTCAAGACCATGCTCGTCGACCTCGATACGAACCGCCCGGTCGAGTTGCTGCCTGACACGGCCGCGGCGACCCTTGCTACATGGCTTCGTGACCACCCGGGTGTGAAGCTCATCGCCCGTGACCGTGCGGGCTCGTTTGCCGAAGGAGCGAGCCAGGGTGCGCCCGAGGCCGTACAAGTCGCCGACAGGTTTCACTTGATGAAGAACCTGCGCGATGCCCTGGAACTGATTCTGAACCGTATGGTGGAGGCACGACGGGCCGCAGCCGCGGTGTTGGCCGAGCGCGGGGCTGAGCTGGTAACCACGGTCGGAGCCTGGGACGATGGAGCAGCAGACGAGCGTGTGCCGCCGTCGACTGACCTGGTTGGGTTGGTCAACTTGCCCTACCGCAAGCGCTTACAGGCCTCACGACGCGAGCAGCGGCTCGCCCGCTATGAGCAGGTGGTCACGCTCCACAAGGCCGGAACACGACCACAAGAGATTGCCCGCCTGATGCGCATGAACACCACCACGGTGAAGCGTTATTTGTCGTCAGAAAGCTTTCCAGAGCGTGTGCCCTATCCCAGGTTGCCAAGCAAGCTCGACCCGTACCTGCCCTACCTTGAGCGGCGCTGGATGGAGGGCGAGACACGTGGCTCGGTGCTGCTGGAGGAGGTGCGTGTTTTTGCTAGTCTAATAGTTGACCACCCCCGCCGGGAGTGATCGCCGAAA
>DAOLDO010000952.1:0-2738 GCA_035327325.1 Chloroflexaceae bacterium
TACAGCGGCGGCAACCCGGCCCCGCCCTGCGGCATCTGGCACGTCCGCTTCCTCGACGCCCACACCCGCCGCTTCGAGCTGGTCTTCAAGCCGATCTAGGGCCAATGCCTTTCGGTTCCACTCGCGTAAAGCCGCAAAGATGCCGCGTCTGACCGGCCCTACGCGAGCCGCGCGCGTCCTTAGCTGAAAGGTATTGGATCTAGGGCGCGCTCCCCGTACGGACGCAGGGCGCTGCGTCTCTGCTGAACGGCCCATGGAGAAGCCCCTCCCAACAGGACTGGTCGAGGCCCTGCGCGAGGCCAGGCACGTGGCCGTGCTGACGGGCGCCGGGGTCTCGGCCGAGAGCGGTCTGCCCACCTTCCGCGAGGCCCAGACGGGCCTGTGGGCCCGCTACGACCCGGAGGAGCTGGCCACGCCGCGGGCCTTCCGCCGCGACCCCGCCCTGGTCTGGCGCTGGTACGCCGAGCGCCGCCGCGCGGCCCTGGCCGCCGCGCCCAACCCCGGCCACCTGGCCCTGGCCGCCCTCGAGGCCCGCGTCCCTCGCCTGACCCTGATCACCCAGAACGTGGACGGCCTGCACCGCCGCGCCGGCTCGCGCGACCCGATCGAGCTGCACGGCGACCTGACCAGGGCCCGCTGCTCGGCCGAGGGCACGCTCTACACGAGCTGGGACGAGGCCGAGCCGGGGCCGCCGCCCTGCCCCGCCTGCGGCGCCCCGCTGCGCCCCGACGTGGTCTGGTTCGGCGAACTGCTGCCCGAGGAGGCCCTGGCGCGGGCCTGGCAGGCCGCGGCCGGCTGCGACCTCTTCCTCGCGGTCGGCACCTCGGGCCTGGTCGAGCCGGCCGCATCGCTGCCCCGCGTCGCCTACGCCGCCGGCGCCGCCGTCGCGGTGCTCAACCTCGACGTGCAAGACAGCGCCGAGGACCGCGCCTACTTCCTCAACGGACGCTCGGGCGCGCTCCTCCCTGCCCTCGTCGCCGCGGCCTTCCCGGACGCGCCGGCGCCCTGAGTCTCCCGCCGCCTCGCGGAGGCTGCCTATGCTGGGGCCATTCCTGACCTGGCTCGACGACCTGCCCTACAGCGACCCGGTGGAGCGCTCGCAGGCTCACATCCTCCAGGCGATCGTCCTGCTCCTGCTCATGGTGCGCCTGGCGCTCACCGCCCTCGGCCTGGTCGCGCCGGAGCTGGTGCCGGAAGGTCTCGGCGGCCCCGCCGGGATCGTCTTCAGCATGCTCCTGCTCGCGATCGTGCTCACGCTGCGCGCCGGGCGCCTGCGGACCGCGGTCATGGCCATCGTCGCCGTCGCGATCGGCGCGATCACCAGCGCCCTGCTGAGCGCCGGGGTCGCCGACCACGGGATCTACGCGGTGGGCTACGTCATCCCGATCGCCCTGGCCGGGCTGGTGCTCCCCCGCCCGAGCCTCGCCCTCGTCACCGCCCTGTGCGTCGGGGGGCTGGCCTGGGCCGCCGCCGCCACCTCGGAGCGCGCGGATCAGACGGCCGACAACCTGGTCGTCTTCGTTATCTACGCGATCGTCATCTCGTTGCTGCTCGACAGCTACAGGGCGGCCTGGGAGCGCAGCATCGAGGCGGCGCGGGCCAGCGAGGAGCGGCTGCGCCTGGCCCTCGACGCCGGCGCCATGGGCACCTGGGACTGGGACCTGCGCGACGGGCGGATCATCTGGGGCGGGCACCACGCCCGGATCGTGGGCCTGGCCGACGGCGAGTTCGACGGGCGCTACGAGACCTTCGCCCGGCGCATGCACCCCGACGACCTGCCGGGCATCGAGGCCGCCGTCGAGGAGGCGCGGCGCAACCTGACGCCGTTCGCCCACGAGTACCGGGTGGTCTGGCCATACGGCACCGTGCGCTGGGCGGCGGGCCGCGGGCGCTTCCTGCCCGACCGCAGCGGCGCCGCCGCCCGCATGCTCGGCGTGATCGTTGACATCACCGAGCAGAAGGAGGCCGAGGCGCGGCTGCGCGCCACCATCGCCGAGCGCGACGCGGCCCTCGCGCGGCTCCAGCTGGTGCTGGACCGCACCCCGATCGGCGTGATCATCAACGGGGCCGACTTTACGATCAGCTACTGGAACCCCGCCGCCGAGCGAATCTTCGGCTGGAGCGCCGCCGAGATGGTCGGGTCCCTCCCCGACGAAACCTTCCTGGTCGAAGAGGTGCGGGCGCGCCTGCCGGCGATCAGGCGGCAGATCAGCACCAGCCAGACGACCCTCTTCGTCGAGAGCCAGAACCGGCGCAAGGACGGCGCCCTGATCTCCTGCGAGTGGCACAACACGCCGCTCCACGACGAGGCGGGCGCCTTCACCGGCTTCCTCGCCATGGTCCAGGACGTCACCGAGCGCCGCCGGCGCGAGCAGGAGGTGCGCGAGCTGAACGCCGAGCTGGAGCTGCGCGTGGCCGCCCGCACCGCCGAGCTGGCCGCCAAGAACCGCGAGCTCGAGGTCTTCGCCTACTCGGTCTCGCACGACCTCAAGGCGCCCCTGCGCGGCATTGACGGCTACAGCCGCCTGCTCGAGGAGGAGTTCGCCGGCCGGCTCGACGGCGAAGGCCCCTACTACATCGCCCAGATCCGCGCGGGCGCCGCCAGCATGGCCGAGCTGATTGACGACCTGCTGGCCTACTCGCGGGTCGAGCGGCGGACCCTGCGGCTGCGCGGCGTCGCCGTGGGCCCCCTCGCCGAGCAGGTCTGCGCCGAGTTCGCCGAGCAGCTGGCCCAGGCG
>DAOLDO010000953.1:0-2736 GCA_035327325.1 Chloroflexaceae bacterium
ATAGGGACGCTGCGCGCCACCGCGCCCCGCCCGCCGCGCACGGCCCGCCCGGCCAGCAGTTCGTCGAGGGTGCGCAGGGCCGTCGTGCGGCCGAGGCAGCGCGCCAGGGCCGCCGCCAGGGCCGCGCGCAGGTGGGCGCCCCGGTAGCTGCGCAGCAGCGCCTCGTCGGGCCTGGCCTCGCCGGCCAGCCAGCGGGCCTGCTGCTCGAACGTCGGTGTGCTCATCCCGCCCTCCCCTCGCCTCAGACGCGCGTGTCACTGCGTCTATTGAAGCGCGAGGAGGGGCGCCGTTGGTAGCGGTCGGGCGCTACGCGGGGCGATACAGATCAGTATCGGTCGCCGGGCGGGCGCCTAGACGTGGGCCGGGGCCCGGTTGCCCGCCATCTCGGCGGCGCGCCTGAGGTTCACGCGGGTGAGCAGGAGCAGGCCGGCGATGAAGAAGACCATCAGCGAGACCAGGGCGATGCGGTAGCTGCCCGTGAACTGGTAGGCCAGCCCGAAGAACAGCGGCGCCAGCCAGCTCGTCCCCCGCTCGCCCACCTCGTAGAGGCTGAAGTACTCGGCCTCCTGCCCCTGCGGGATCATCAGCGAGAAGACCGAGCGGCTGATCGCCTGGCTGCCGCCCAGCACCAGGGCGATCACCGCGGCCAGCAGGAAGAACTGGGCCGGCACCCCCGCCGGCATGAAGTAGCCGTAGACCACCACGGCTGTCCAGATCACCAGGCTGACCATGATCGCCCGCTTCGAGCCGATGCGCCTCGCCAGGACGCCGAAGCCCAGGGCCCCGAAGAAGGCCACGAACTGCACCATCAGGATGGCCGGGATCAGCACGCCCTGGTCGAGCCCCAGCTCCTCCGCGCCGAAGACCGCGGCCAGGGCGATCACGGCCTGAATGCCGTCGTTGTAGAGCAGGTAGGCCGCCAGGAAGAGCAGCGTCTGCGGGTAGTGCCGCGCCTCGCGGAGCGTGCGGCCCAGCTGCCTGAAGCCGACCGTCAGGTAGCGCTCGCCCGGCGGGAGCGGTCGGGTCGCCCGGCGCTGCCGCAGGGCGAGGAGGGGGATCAGCGTGAAGCCCGCCCACCACACACCCGCCGAGAGCAGGCAGATCCGCACCGCCACGTCGGTCGGGATGCCCAGGGCCTCGCGGCTGTTGAACAGGATGAGGTTGGCCAGCAGCAGCAGCCCGCCCCCCAGGTAGCCCATCGCCCAGCCCTGCGACGAGACCGTGTCGCGCCGGTCGGGGCTGGCGATCTCGGGCAGGAAGGCGTTGTAGAAGACGATCGAGGCCCCGAAGGCCAGGTTCGCGACCAGCAGCAGCGCCCCGCCCAGCAGGTAGCGGTCGCCCTGCACGAAGAACATGCCCATGGTGGCGAAGGCGCCGATATAGGCGAACAGCCCGAGCAGGAACTTCTTGGCGTTCGAGTAGTCGGCGATCGCGCCCATGATCGGCAGGAAGAAGACCTGCAGCAGCACCGACAGCGAGACCATGTAGGGGAAGAACGCCCCGGCCGCCACGGGGATGCCGAGGGGGTAGATCAGCCCCTGGCCGTCGGCGGCGGCCCTGGCCACTTCGGTCAGGTACGGCCCCAGAAACACCGTCACCACGGTGGTCGAGAAGGCCGAGTTGGCCCAGTCGTAGAAGTACCAGCCGATCTGCTCGCGGCGGTCGTCAATAGGGGCGGGCGGCGGCGTGGCCACGCTCTCGGCGGTCATGGGTTAGCTCCCCTGATGCAATCGGTCCTCGAAAGGGATCGCGCAATTCACCACGAAGCCCGCGAAGGGTCGGAGCACGCCTCGCGCCTGATGGATATGCCGGAGCCGAGCGAGAGGCTCGGACGCACACGGCGTAGCACAGCGTCTCTCGTCCTTTCGCTACCTTCGTGCCCTTCGTGGTAAACATCCACAGCTCGTTCGGCCGGGCTGCGCTACGGGCCGGCCAGCAGGCCGACGCCCAGAGCGACGAGGGCGTGGGTTACGGCCGCGGCGGTGACCTTGCCGGTGCGCAGGTAGGTCCACCCCGCGGCGGCGCCCACGGCGGCCCCGTAGGCGAGGCCGGGCCAGCCGCCCCTGAGCATGCCCAGGGCGGCCCAGAGCACGGCGGCGGCTGCGAGGGCGACCCAGGCCCCCGTGGCGCCCATCGTGGGGGCCAGGGCCCGGGCCAGGCCGTTCTGGATGCCGCCGCGCAACAGCAGCTCGGCGGGCAGGGCCGTGAAGAAGTAGGCGCCCACGGCGGCGAGCAGGACATCGCCGGCCGACGGCGTGCGCGCGGCGGGGCCAAGCTGCCCGCCCGCCAGGGCCGCGGCCAGGGCGACCAGCAAGGCCGCCAGGCCGGCCAGCAGGGCGTCGCGCAGATCGCGCCCGCTCAGGTGCCAGGTGAAGCCGACCCCCGGCCAGCCCCGGATCGCGAAGAGCAGCAGCAGCAGCGGCACGCTCGCCAGCTGCAGAAAGCCCACCAGCCCACCCTGCTCCGGCAGGGTCAGCGCGGGCAGCAGGCCCAGCCAGAGCGAGGCGGCCAGGTAGGCCAGGGCCAGGGCGTCGAAGATCGTGGGCTGGCGGCTCCGGTCCGCCCGCCAGAGGGCCAGGGCGGGCACCGCGGCGAAGAAGCTGGCCGCCGCCAGATCGGCCAGGGCCAGCTCGCGCACGCTGAAGGCGTAGGCCGCGTAGAGGGCCGGGACCAGGGCCAGCAGGGCGGCGCCCGCCCGCCAGTCGCGGCGCACGGTGCGCCCGAGGGCGTCGTAGA
>DAOLDO010000954.1:0-2733 GCA_035327325.1 Chloroflexaceae bacterium
GGGCCAGGTGCTCTTCCCGGCCATGGCGATCGGCGAGTTTGGGAGCATGGCCGTCTGTGTGGACCCGACGGGCGTCCCCTTCGGCTTCTGGCAGGCGGGCCGGCACGTCGGCTCGCAGGTGAACGACGAGCCGGGCTCGGCCGCCTGGTACGAGCTGTACTCGCCGGACGCCGGGCGGGCCCGCGATTTCTACACGGCGCTCCTCCGCGCCACCGCCGAGCCCATGCCGGGCGACCTGGAGTACTACGTGCTCAGGCACGGCGAGGACCAGCTCTGCGGCGTGATGCAGATCGACCCTGCCTGGGGGGCGCTCAAGCCCCAGTGGATCACCTACTTCGCGGTCGCCGACGCCGACGCCGCCGTGGCCGCCATCGCCGCCAATGGCGGCACGGTCATGAGCGCCGTCGAGGATACCCCCTTCGGCCGCATGGCCGCCGTCGCCGACCCGGGCGGCGCGCACTTCAAGGTCATCCAGCCGCCCCAGGGCTGACCGCGACGGCGGCGCGACCACCGGCGCAGGCCGGGGCAACCTGCCCCGGCCTCACTCATCCGGCGCGTGGCCGGGCATCCCCGGGAAGGTCGCCGCCGGGACGTGCCCGCGCCGGTAGACCATGATCGTGCGCTCGAACGAGATCACCGTCACGCCCTCCTGGTTCACGCCGACCGTCCTCAGGCGCACGATGCCCATCGTCGGCCGCGAGCGCGACTCGCGCGCCTCCAGCACCTCGCTCCAGGCCCGCAGGGTGTCCCCCGCGTACACCGGGTGCGGCAGGCGGACGGCGTCCCACCCCAGGTTGATCGCGTTCTGCGAGACGTCGGCCACCGACAGCCCCGTCACCAGGGCCAGGGTGAAGGTGGAGTCGACGAGCAGCCGCCCGAACTCGGTGCGCGCGGCGTAGGCCTGGTCGAAGTGGATGGGGTTGGGGTTCACCGTGAGCAGGGTGAACCAGATGTTGTCCACGTCGGTGATGGTGCGCCCGAGGGCGTGCGGGTAGATGTCGCCGACCGCGAACTCCTCGAAGACGCGCCCCTGCCAGCCCGGCTTGATCGTCATCGCCTGCCTCCTCCTGTCCCCGTGACCGCGGCCCGATCATACCGCACCCGTCCCCCGGGGCTAGATGGCCAGGCCCAGCTGGGCCGCGCGCCGCTGGAGCACCGCCACCAGGGCGGCGGCCGCCGGCGCGAGCGGCGCCCCCCCCGCCCGCCGCACCAGGGCGCTGTCCCGGCTCAGGGCCCCGACCCCGGGCGGCCCCAGCTCGCGCAGCCGCCCCGCCCCCAGGGCGTCGGCGACCTGCATCCAGGGGAAGAAGCCGGCCCCCGTCCCGCCGAGCACCATCCGGCGCCCCGTGTCCATCGGCACCTCGAGCAGGGGCCGCGCCCCCTCCGCCAGCCGCGCCACGGCCGGCGGCAGCGTCAGCCACCAGCGCATCACCAGGAAGGGCCGCGCCAGCCTCGCCCAGTCGGCGGGCAGCCGCGGCGCGCGCGCGAGCGGGTGCTGCGGCGCCGCCACCAGCAGCACCCGCTCGCGCAGGGCGAGCAGAACCTCAAGCGGCAGCGCCAGGCTTTCGGGGCAGGGCCAGGCCAGCAGGGCCATGGCGACCACCCCGTCGCGCAGCAGCTCGACCAGCTGCTCGTGCCGGCCCGCCCTGACCAGCACGTCCACCTGGGGGTGGGCGGCGTGAAAGCCGGCCAGCGCCGGCCCCAGGAAGCTCCCCGACAGCGACTCCAGCACCCCGATCGTCACCTGCCCGCGCTGGCCCGCCTGGGCCTGCCGGGCCGCCGCCACCCCGGCCTCCAGCACCTCGAGGGCCCGCCGCGCGTACGGCAGGAAGCTCAGGCCCAGGTCGGTCAGCGCGACGCCCCGGCCCCCGCGGCGGAACAGCGGCCCGCCCACCGCCCGCTCGAGGGCCTGGACGCGCGCGCTCACCGTCGGCTGGGCCACGCCGAGGGCCCACGCCGCCCGGCTGAAGCTCCCCTCGCGCACGATCCGCTCGAAGGTGGCCAGCTGCTCGACATCCATGCCGGGTCCCCTATCAACGATCTTGATGGATAGTATTGCCTATATCCAATTGTACAATGAGACGGTCGGGGCTATACTGCCCGGCGGGACAGCCGCACGCCGACCGGGGAGACCCATGCCCGACACCGCCACCCGCCCGCTCCACCCCGCCCGCTTCGACCAGGCGTACGCGACCGTGTGGGCCGCGACGCTGCTCTTCTTCGGCGCCTTCTACACCCTGCTCGAGCCGATGCCGCGCTACATGGTGCGGGCCGGGCTCGCCGACTGGGAGATCGGCCTGGTGCTCGGGGCGTTCGGCGCGGCCTCGTTGCTCGGCCGGCCCCTGGCGGGCCTGGCCACCGACCGCTGGGGGACACGCCCCGTGCTGCTCGCCGGGGCTCTGGCCCTGCTGGTCGGCGCCGTCGCCGTGCCGCTGACCCGCCACGTGGGCGCGCTGTTCGTGCTGCGCCTGCTGCAGGCCACGGGCTACGTCTCGTTCACGACGGCGGGCACCGCCCTGGTGATCCGGCTCACGCCGCCTGAGGCCCGCGGCCGGCGGCTCGCCATCTTCGGCGCCGCCGCCAACGTCGCGATCACCCTGGTCCCGGCCCTGATGGGCGCCGCCCTCGCCGGGGCCCCGCCGACCGCCGCCTTCTACGCCTCGGGGCTGCTCGTGCTGCTGGCGGGCGGGCTCCCGCTCCGCATCCCCCCGCCCCCCGGCGCCGGGGCCGTCC
>DAOLDO010000955.1:0-2731 GCA_035327325.1 Chloroflexaceae bacterium
TGGCGACGGTGGCCCACTTGAGGCCGGTGGGGTAGCCGCCGCCGCCGCGTCCGCGCAGGCCGCTGGCGGCGATCGCCCCGATCACCTCGGCGGGGGACATCTCGTGGAGGGCCGTGTAGAGGGCCTGGTAGCCGCCCGCGGCAATGTAGGACTCGATGCGCTCGGGGTCAATCCGGCCGCCGTTGCGGCGCACAATCGGCAGCTGGCGGGCGAAGAAGGGGTGCTGGTGGTCGCCCCGCTCGGCGTCGCACGCCCCGCCGGCCAGGGCGGCGACGATGCCGTCGGCCTGCTCGGGCCGCACCCGCTCGTAGAGCAGGTCGCCCGGCTCGACGCTGACGATGGGGCCCTGGCCGCAGAAGCCCATGCAGCCGACCCCGACCACCTCGACCTCGTCGGCCAGGCCGGCGGCGGCCACGGCCTCGCCGAGGCGGCGCTCGAGCTCGAGGGCCGCCGAGGCCTGGCAGCCCGACGAGGTGCAGCAGCGGATACAGGTCGCCTTGCGCCTGCCGCGCTCGCGCTCGGCGATGGCGTGGAGCTCGCTCAGGTCCATAGCTGTTCCTTGTTTATGGCCGTCGCTCTGCCGAGGGGTGAGGTGTGAGTCGCTCGCTGCGCTCGCCGGGTGAGGTGTGAGCAGGGCCGCCCCTGAGCGATCACACCTCATACCTCACACCTCATACCTCACACCTCGTCGGCGAGCAGCGCGCGAACTCGCGTGCGCAGCAGCTCTGCGTCGGCGTGGCCGATCACGGCGCCGTCCACCACCGCGGCAGGGGCGATGCCGCAGGCGCCCAGGCAGCGGGCGGTCAGCAGCGAGAGCTTGCCGTCGGCGCTGGTGGTGCCGGCGCGCAGCCCTGTCTGCTCCTCGAGGGCGGCCACGAGGGCGGCGGCGCCCTTGACGTAGCAGGCGGTGCCGAGGCAGACGGTGCATGTGTGCTCGCCCTGGGGCGCGAGCGAGAAGAAATGGTAGAAGGTGGCCACGCCATAGACGCGGCTGGGCGGCAGGCGCAGGCTGCGCGCGATCGAGGTGAGCAGCTCGGGCGAGAGGTGGCCGAACAGCTCCTGGCCTTTGTGCAGCACCTCGATCAGGGCGTCGGGGCGGTACTGGTGCCGCTTCATGGTCGCCTCGAGGATCTTGAGGCGGTTATCGCCCCCGGGCGCAGGGGGGGCACGGTCGGGCCGGGCGGGACTGGAGGTCATAGGCTGCCCCATTTCGTCGTCGTTGACGCTGTACCACGGCCATGGTAACACCCGGCCCCGGCCCGCTCCGGGAAGAAAAATAAACCGAATGTTGACTGATCACCACCCGAGGCGCAGGGGGCCCGTGGTAGACTGCGCTCGCCAGGTTTTGTATTAAATGTCAACCCCTGTCCTCTGAGGAAAGGAGCCCGCCATGCACGCGACGCACCCTGCCGTGGGCGCGGCGCGCATCGGCCCGAACGCGCTTATCCAGACGGTGGCCGCCCTGGAGGAGGAGCGGGGCCCGCAGGAGACGCGGCGCTTCTTGCGCCGGATCGGCAGGGGCGACCTGGCCGAGCGGCCGCCGACGCACATGGTTGACGAGCTGGCCTTCATCAGCCTGATCGGGGCGATCAGGGCCGACGTAGGCGTGGCGGCCGCGGGGCGCATCCTGGCCCGCTCGGGCGAGCGGACGGCCGCCTACGTGCTGGCCAACCGCATCCCGGCGCCCGCCCGCGCCGTGCTGCCGCTGCTGCCGCGCCGCCTGGGGCTGCGCCTGCTGCTCGGGGCGATCGGCGGACACGCCTGGACCTTCGCCGGCGGCGGTCGCTTCAGCTACGCGGTGGAGCGGGGGGGCGCCACCCTGCGCCTGGGCAGCTGCCCCGAATGCCGGGGCATGGCCGCGACCGAGCCGATCTGCCGCTACTACGAGGGCTGCTTCCAGGGCCTGCTGCGCCCCCTGATTGACGGGCGCATCGTCGTGCGCGAGGTGGCCTGCGCGGCCCAGGGCGGCGACGCCTGCGTGTTCGAGGTCCGCTGAACACTGGTTCGCGAGGGGGCGCCGGCCCCCTAAAAAAGATCGCCGTAGTTCAGACTCTAGCGTACGCTTGCGGGGCGAGAGGGCCCCACCACAGCACAGGGGAGAGAGCGCCATGCGGATCATGATGATCCAGCCGAACTACCACGCGGGCGGAGCCGAGATCGCCGGGAACTGGCCGCCGAGCTGGGTGCCCTACATCGGAGGCGCCCTCAAGAGCGCCGGCTTCGACAACGTGCGCTTCATTGACGCGATGACCTTCCACATCGCCGACGACAAGCTGCGCGAGATCATCAGGCGCAACCAGCCCGACGTGATCATGGCCACGGCGATCACCCCGATGATCCTGAAGGCCCAGGAGACCCTGCGCATCGCCCGCGAGGAGCGCCCCAACGCGAAGCTGATCCTCGGCGGCATTCACCCGACCTTCATGTACACCCAGGTCTTCAGCGAGGCGCCCTGGATTGACTATATCGTGCGCGGCGAGGGCGAGGAGATTATCGTCGAGCTGATGCGCAGCATCGAGGCCGGCTCGGACCTGAAGGACCGCGGCGCGATCAAGGGCATCGCCTACCTGGAGGAGGGCAAGGTCGTGGCGACCCCCGCCAGCGACCCGATCGCCGACCTCGACACGCTCACCCCCGACTGGAGCCTGCTGGAGTGGGATAAGTACATCTACGTGCCGATGAACGTGCGCGTGGCGGTGCCAAACTTCGCCCGCGGCTGCCCCTTCACCTG
>DAOLDO010000956.1:0-2724 GCA_035327325.1 Chloroflexaceae bacterium
TAGACTCCCAGGCCGCTGAGGGCGGCCCCGCCCAAGACCACGGCCGCGGCCGCGGCGGGTCCGTGGCTGGCCCGGGCCGCGCCCGCCACGGCGTGGAGCGAGGCCACGCCGAGCAGGCAGCCGGCCCAGACAAAGGCGGCGAGGGTGCCGGCGTCGTACCACCAGACGAAGCCCATGCCCGGCAGGTGCACCAGGTCGGTCAGCAGATAGGGCGCGTTGGGCAGGAAGAGCAGCCAGAGCGCCAGGGCCGGCGCGGCGGCCGCGGCGCGCAGCGGCCCCCGGCGGGCCAGCCAGGCCGCCAGGAGCGACCCGGCGTAGGGCAGCCAGGCCAGGAACAGGTTCCAGACCAGGAAGGTGTAGCCCCTGGCGCCGAGCAGCCAGCGGCCGGCGAGGAGGCCCACGGCGAGCGCGGTCGCGCCGAGGCACGGGTAGAGCAGGTGGCGGGCGGCGAAGCGGTGAAACTGCGGCATCGGGCTCCTCCTGGGCGGGCGCGGGTGCGAGCAGCGGCCATGGTGCCACGGCGGCGCCTCGGCGGCCACCCCCTGAGTCCGGAGCGGCGCGCACTCAGGTGCTTGACGGCGCGGCTATGCTGCGGCTATGAAACGCACCATTCGCACCTACGCCCCGCTCGCCGCCCTGCTCGCCTTCGCCGTCTTCCCCTTCGGCTGGCTCACCAAGATCTCGGACGGCGCCTACGCCGTCGCCAAGGTTCTCTTCCCCAACGAGGCGGCCCACGCCGTCGGCCACGCGCTGCTCTTCACGGCGGTGGGCGCGGCCCTGCTCGCCGCCTTCCCCGCCCTGCGCCGCCGGCCGGGGCGCTACTTCGGCCTCGTGCTGCTGGTGGCCGTGGCCCAGGAGGGCATGCAGCTGCTCTACAAGCGCCGCCCGGTCATGATCAACGAGCTCGCCGACATCGCGATCGACCTGGCGGCGGCGGGCCTGGTGTTCGCGCTGTGGTACAGTAGGTCGAAGGGCGCGGGCCGAAGGGCCGGCGCCACGGACGAGAGCGAGGAGCAACGACGAGGCGGACACCATGCTGCGGCTCCTGGTCGTCGAGGATAACGAGCGCCTGCGGCCCGCCCTGGCGGCGGGCCTGGCGGCCACGGGGGCCGTGGCCGTGGTGGGCGACTGTGGCAGCGGCGAGGAGGCCCTGGCCCGCTGCCTCGAGCTGCACCCCCAGGCCGTGCTGATGGACGTGCAGCTCGCCGGGGTGCTGAACGGGGTCGAGGCGGCCGTGGCCATCAGGCGCGAGTTCCCCCGCATGCCGGTGGTGTTCTACTCGATCCAGGACGACGACGCCTACTACCGGGCCTTCAGGCGCTCGGGCATCCTCAGCCACTACGCCTACGTGCGCAAGTCGAACTACCTGCTGCCCGAGCTGATCGTGCCGCTGCTCCGCGACGCCGTGGCCGGGCGCAGCACGATCGACCCCGAGATCGAGACGCGGGTGCACGAGGTCGGCCGCAAGGACGAGCGCTCGCCCATGGCCCTGCTCGAGCCGGCCGAGCAGCAGGTGGCGCGCATGCTGGCGGCCGGCATGAGCAACGAGCAGATCGCCGCCCGGCTGGGCTTCCGCGACAAGCGCACGATCAGCCGGACCAACGGCCAGATCTACGCGGCCTGGGGCCTGGCCGACAGCGCCGCCGACGAGAAGATCGCCCGCACCAGGGCCGCCCTGATCGTGCGCGCCGGGCGGCTCCTGCGCTGGTCGGAGGAGGGGGTGGCCCTGGCCGAGGACGAGCGGGGCGACTGGGCGCCCTACGAGGGGTAGCCGCGCCGTGGCCTACCGCCTGCTGACCCTGTTCGACTGGGCCCTGGTCGCCACCTCGCTGTTCAACACGGTGGCGCTGATCTGGCTGGGCCTGACCGTGCTGCTGAACGCCGAGCGGCGGGCCTGGGGCACCTGGGTGGCGGGCTGCGGTCTGCTCGTCGGGGCGGCCTTCTTCGTAGGGCACACGGCCGTGGTGGGGCGGGCGATCGGCAGCTTCTCGGGCGACATGGAGCTGTGGTGGCGCATGGGCTGGCTGGTGCTGCTGGCGGCGCCCTACCTCTGGTACCTGGTGATGGCCTGGTACAGCGGCGCCCTGGGGCGCCCCGTCGCCCGGCGCTGGCTGGTGGCCGTGAGCGGCGTGGGCCTGCTCGCCCTGGCGACCCTGCTCCTGGCCGACCCGCTGCCCGACTACAGCGACGTGGTGGCCCGCGGCGCCAGCCCGCTCTTCACCGCGGGGCCCCTGCCCGCCGTCGCCCTGGTCTACCCGGTCTACAGCGTGCTCTGCACCCTCTTCGCCCTGGCGGTGCTGCGGCACCCGGCGGGCTCGGAGCGCTTCATGGGCGACGAGGCGCGGCGCCGGGCGCGCCCCTGGCTGATCGCCGCCACCTGGCTGCTGCTGATCGTCGGCCTGGCCGTGGGAGCGGCGGCGACCTGGGTGCTCCAGCAGGTGCGCCAGGGCGAGCTGCCGGGGCTGAGCGCGCGGGTGCTGGCGGCGATCCTGGTCTTCGACCTGTTCGTGTCGCTGCTGATCGCCGTGGCCGTCGTGCTGATCGGGCAGGCGATCGTGGCCTACGAGGTCTTCACCGGCAAGGCGCTGCCGCGGGGCGAGCTGCGGCGCCAGTGGCGGCGGGCCCTGGTGCTGGCGGCGGGGGTGGCGGTGGCCCGGGGGTGGAGCCCTAGCGGGGCGGGGATCCCCGGACGCCCGGTCCGCCAGGTGCTGCTCGCCCCCGCCC
>DAOLDO010000957.1:0-2720 GCA_035327325.1 Chloroflexaceae bacterium
TCGTGCCGGGAACCGCCGGACCGGGGGCGGCGCTGGAGGAGGAGCTGGAGCGCTACTTCGCCGGGGAGCTGCGGGAGTTCACGGTGCCATTGGCCACCCCCGGGAGCGACTTCCAGCGGCGGGTGTGGGCGGCCCTGCGGGCCATCCCCTACGGCGAGACCCGCACCTACGGCCAGATCGCCGAGGGGCTGGGCCTGGGCCGCGGCGCCGCCCGGGCGGTCGGGGCGGCCTGCGGGGCCAACCCTGTCTCCCTGGCCATCCCCTGCCACCGCGCCGTCGGCGGCGACGGCAGGCTGCACGGCTTCCGCTGGAGCATCGCCCGCAAGGAGCGGCTGCTCGCCCTGGAGCGCGGGGGCGTGTAGGGGCAGGCGCGCCCCGGGGCCGGATCAGTCGGCCGCGGCGGGCGTGGGCGCCGGGGCCCTGTTGATGCCGAGCGAGAGCACCGTGGCGGTGATGGCGAGCACGCCGGCGGCGAGGAAGGCCAGCCCGTAGTCGCCGGTGAAGTCGCGGGCCACGCCGCCGAGCCAGGCGGCCAGGGCGGCGCCGATCTGGTGGGCGCAGAAGACCCAGCCGAAGACCGTGCCGGCGTTCTGGCGGCCGAAGGTGTCGGCCACCAGGGCCGAGGTGGGCGGCACGGTGGCGATGTAGTCGAGCCCGAAGAGGATGGCGAAGAGGGCCAGGCCGACCGGGCTGGTCACGAAGGGAAGGAAGAGCAGCGAGATGCCGCGGAAGCCGCAGTAGACCGCGAGCAGCTTGCGCGGGTCGTAGCGGTCGGTCAGCCAGCCCGAGCCGAGGGTGCCGACGAAGTTCATCATGCCCATCAGGGCCAGGGCGCCCGCGGCTGTGGCCTGGGTCATGCCGTGGTCAACCGCGTGGGGCACCAGGTGGGTGCCGACCAGGCCGTTCGAGGTGGCCCCGCAGATGAAGAAGGTGGCCGCGAGCAGCCAGAAGGCCGGGGCGCGCAGGGCCAGGGCCATCACCCCGAGGGCGTCGGGGCGCGGCGCGGGCGGCGGCGGCTGGGTGAGCCCGTAGGGCAGCTGGCCCACATCGGCGGGCCGGTCGCGCATGGCCAGGAAGACCAGGGGGAGCAGGGCGGCGGCGATGGCGGCCAGGATGTAGCTGGCGCCGCGCCAGCCGATCTGGGCGACGACCCAGACGATGGCGGGCAGGAAGATCAGCTGACCGGCCGAGGTGGCGGCGCCGAAGATGCCGAGCACCAGGCCGCGCCTGGCGTAGAACCAGCGGTTGGCCACCGCCGTGCCCATCACCGCGCCGACCAGGCCGGTGGCCAGGCCGCTGACCGCGCCCCAGAAGAGCATCATCTGCCAGGCCGTCTGCATCAGGGCGCTGGCGACCATGCTGAAGGCCATCAGGCCGAGGCCGGCGAGCATCACCGCCCGCGGGCCCATGCGGTCAACCAGCCAGCCCGCCAGGGGCCCGGCGAAGCCGAAAAGCAGCAGCCCCACCGACACCGCCGTGGCGATCAGGGTGCGGCTCCAGCCCATGTCCAGCTCGAGGGGCACGATCAGCACCCCCGGCGCCGCCCTGATCCCCGCCGAGATCAGCAGGGTCGCCACCGTGACCGCGACCACCACCCAGCCGTAGTACAAGCGCCCCGCGGGCCTGGTCTCCATACCTGCTCCTGCGTTGATTGTTCCAACCCTTACATAGTATGCGCGCGTCGGCACGGCCCCGCAAGAGACAATCGGCGGAGGCGCGGGCGGCCAACGCCGCGGCCACAGGCGACGCCGGCGCCGCGCCCCTGGGCGCGTCGGCGGAAGTGGGCGGCTGGCGCTTGACCACGAAGCGCACGAAGGCCGCGAAGGGGCAGAGCGTGGCCGTGCCGCTCGAGCGCGTGCGAGCCGCACGAGCCGCGCGGCCGAACATGGGCGGCAGCGCCGCTCACACCCCTTCGTGCCCTTCGTGGCCTTCGTGGTGAAGCACATCGGGCCGTTTGGACCCGGCTGGATCAGCCCCCGCCGGCGCGGCGCACCCGCACCACATTGGAGTGGAAGGTGCTCTGGCCCGCCAGGTCGGCAAGGGCGTCCGGGGTGGTCCAGTTGATGTTGCGGCCCCGCCGCGAGAGCCTGGCCCACGGGCCCTTGGGCGCCACGGCCGTGCCCGGCGGCACGTCGTCGGTGACCACGGCGCGCAGCTCGCACCAGCCGCGGCCGTTCTCCACGCGCACCACATCGCCGTCGGCGATGCCGCGGGCCGCCGCGTCGGCCGGGTTCAGCTCCACGAACGGCTCGCCCGCCTTCGCCATCAGGCTCGGCTGGTTGGCGAAGCTGGACGAGACGAAGTGGTGCGAGGCGCCCGAGACCAGCACCAGGCCGTCGCGCTCGCCGCGGGCCCGGGCCGCCGCGAACTCGGCCGGCTCCGCGTAGTGCGGCAGCGGGTCGAGGCCGCCGGCCGCCATCGCCGACGAGAACAGCTCGACCTTGCCCGAGGGCGTGGGGAAGCGCAGGTCGCCGAAGGGCACCTCGGTCTCGGGCGTGAAGTGCAGCGGCACCGTGCCCTCGGCCTGGAGCCGCTCGAGCGTGATGCCCTGCAGGTACGGGTTGCGCGCCCGCGAGGCGTCGAGGATGCCCCTGAGCACCTCCTCGGCCTCCTCGTGGAGCCAGGGCTCCTCGTAGCCCATGGCCCCGGCCAGCAGGCGGCTCACGTCCCAGTTGCTCTTGCACTCGCCCAGCGGCGCGATGGCGGGGCGGTTGTACTGG
>DAOLDO010000958.1:0-2719 GCA_035327325.1 Chloroflexaceae bacterium
GGGTTCGAAGGGCGCAGCCCTCGCGCGGGGGGCGCGGGGGGCCGGCGTGGCCCCCCGCAGAAAAGAGGGGTTGGCAGGGACTCACCCTGCGCAGAGGCCGGGCTCGCCCCGCTACCCGAGCACGTAGCGCGCCAGCTCGTCCGCCACCGCGAACACATTCACGTAGTAGTCATTGCTGAGCACGATCACCGTGAGGCCCGCGTCGGGGTAGCGGCCGAACCAGGTGGCGGCGCCGCTCATCGAGCCGGGGTGGTAGACGAGGCGGTGGGGGCCGCGCTGCTCGACCATCCAGCCGAGGCCGTAGCGGCCGTTGCCGGGCGCCGTCATCAGGGCGGCCAGGTCGGGCGGCAGCAGGGTGCCGGCGTCGAGGGCCCTGGCCAGGCGGTGCAGGTCGCCGACGGTCGAGTAGAGGTCGCCGGCGCCGTAGAGGTTGCTGACGTCGAGGGGGATGTCGAGAGCGCCGCCGGCGTAGCCGCGCGTGCCCTCGAGGGGGCTGAAGTCGCCGGGGTCGAGGCCGGTGTCGGCCATGCCGAGGGGGGCGAAGATCTCGTCGCGCAGGTGGTCGGCGTAGGTCTGGCCCGAGGCCCGCTCGATGATCAGGGCCAGCAGCACGTAGTTCGAGTTGCTGTAGTCGTAGAGCGAGCCGGGCGTGAAGGCGAGGGGCATGTCGCGGAAGCGGGCCACCAGCTGGTCGGGGGTGGTGGGCAGCTGCTCGACGAGGGCGAAGCTAGCGAAGTCGGCCAGGTCGGCGATGCCCGAGCTATGGGCCAGCAGGTGAGTCACCGTCACGGGCTGCCAGGCGGGCGGGCAGGGGCTGAGGTAGTCGCAGATCGAGGCGCCGAGGGCCAGCTTGCCCGCGGCCACCAGGCGCAGCACGGCGATGGCGGTGATCGGCTTGGTGACCGAGGCGAGGCGGAAGCGCGTGTCGGCGCCGGCGGGGAGGCCCTGCTCGCGGTTAGCCAACCCGTAGCCCCGGCTGAGCAGCACGTGGCCCCTGTAGGCCACCAGGGCCGCGCCGCTGAAGGCGCCCTGCTGGGTCAGCCCGGCCAGGTAGGCGTCCATCTGGGCGGCTCGGCCGAGCAGCTCGGGCGAGAGCTGGCCGGTCGAGGCGGGCGCCATCACGGCGGAGAGGGGCGGGGCGTCGGGGTCGCGCTGGCCGGGGAGGGCCGCGCCCAGGGCCGGCGTGACCGTCGGCAGGACCGTAGGGCCGACGGCCGGCGTGGGCACAGCGCCGAAGCTCGAGATGACGGGGGCCCGCCCCAGCATCGGCGCGCTGCACGTGGTGAGCAGCACCAGCAGGCAGAGGGCGAGCCCCGCGGCGCGGGCGATGTGGCGCATGGGTCCTCCGGGGTCCGTGGCCGTGTCACGTGTATTGTACACGAGATGCGCATGTCTGTGTGCATGCGCCGCGCACGGGTAGGGGCGGCCCCCCGTAGCCACCCCCGCGCTCCCCCGGGGCCGCCGCGCCGCGCACGGGTAGGGGCGCCCCCCGGGGCCGCCCCCGCGCCCCCCCGGGGTCGCCGCGCCGCGCACGGGTAGGGGCGGCCCCCGTGGCCGCCCCCGTGCCCGCCGTGGCCGACCCTAGCCCCGCGCCAGGGTGATCACCGCCGGTACCCGGTTGAACATCCAGAAGCCGAAGGGCAGGCCGACGATCACCGTGCACAGGGCCCAGGCGGCCGCCATCCAGAGGGCGCTCAGCCACCAGCCGACCAGCACGAACCAGAGGGCCCTGAGCAGGAGGGGCCGCTGGGGTACCCTGGCGCTGTAGACCTCGCCGCTCGCCGTGACCACCAGGTTGCCGCGCTGGGGGCGCAGCGTCGTCACCTGGGGCAGCCGGTTGAGCATCCAGAGGCCCAGGGGCAGGCCGATGATCGTCACCGAGAGCACCCAGGCCACGCTGGCCCAGATCGCGCTGAACCAGAGGCCGAAGACCAGGAAGTAGACCGCCCGGAGCAGCAGGTTGACCCCGCGCTCCGTCGAGTAGACCGTCGTTGTTGTCATCTGTTTCCCGCTTGTGTCGTGGGGGCCGGCGCAGCTGCCGGGCCGCTCTGCCCACTATGACGCCGGCGGGAGCGGGATAGTTGCGGCCGGGTCGAGGGGCCCGTAGCGCTCGCGGGCGGCCGCGGCGGCCGCGAGCTCGGCCGGCCGCCAGCCGTCGGACTCCAGGGCCACGCCGTGGCGGCGGGCGAGGGCCTCGGCGAAGGCGCCCATGAGCGCCCCCGGCGCCGGCGGGGGCGCCAGCAGCTCGTCGAGGCCGGCGACGCGCCCCGCCAGGGCCGTGGCCGTGGCCTCGCGCTCGGCCGGGGGTAGGCGCAGCAGGGCGGCCAGCTCGCGCCCCGGCCAGCGGGCGTAGAGGCCCACCTGGAAGAGGGCCCCTGGCCGCCGCCGGATCTGCGAGAAGCCCACCAGCTTGCGCCCGCCCGCCAGCACCTCGTAGGGCGAGCGGCCGCCGAAGCAGGCCCGCCTCACGCGCGCGTCGGCCTCGCGCGCGTCGGTCCGGGCCGCCGGCACGTCCACCAGCTCGGCCTCGACCCCGAGGGTCTGGAGGGCCTCGGCCCACACCGCGCCGAGCCAGGCGTACGACTCGCTCACGTCGGTCCGGTACAGGCGGTGGCCCGGGGGCAGGGCGATGTCCTGCATCAGGAAGCCGGGGACGAACAGCACCGCCGTGCCGCCCGAGGCCCGCCGGGGCAGGGTGGCGCCCGCCGCGGCCGCGGCG
>DAOLDO010000959.1:0-2718 GCA_035327325.1 Chloroflexaceae bacterium
CGGGGCCGGCCAGCTCGCCCGCCGCGGCGCCGAGGGAGCCGAGCAGGCGCCGGGAGAGGGCCATTGCAGCGTCGCTCGGGCCGCCGCCCGCCGGGCGCCGGGCGAGCAGCCCGCGCAGTGGCGCGGCCAGGGGCGCCCCCTCGTCGAGGAAGACGCGCAGGTGCCCCTCGGGCGCGGCCAGCTCGAGCGCCCGGCGGAGGGGGCGGCGGGGGCCGGGCGCGTCGCCGCAGAGGTCGGCGGCCAGGGCGTCGAGCACGAGGGCCTTAACGCGGAGCCAGAGCAGGCCCGCCGCCGCGGCCGCGCCCTCGAGCCGCGCGAGGTGCGCGCGCAGGCCGGCGAGGTCGCCGCCCCCGGAGGCGCGGGCGGCGGCCAGGGCGGCCTGGGACGGGGCCACGCGCCGGTGCTCGTAGTCGTAGACGTGGCCGTGGGGGCTCA
Organism: Chloroflexaceae bacterium; assembly: GCA_035327325.1. Lineage (GTDB taxonomy): Bacteria > Chloroflexota > Chloroflexia > Chloroflexales > Chloroflexaceae > CAIWXH01. The sequence goes on from DAOLDO010000959.1 coordinate 436, forward strand.
GGCCGGGGAACGGGGCCAGGTCGGCCTCGCCCGGCGCGGGGTGGCGCGGCGCGGCGCCCTCGGCGAGGGCGAGCTGGGCCTCGAGGGCGTCCAGCAGCGGGGGCGCCCACGGGATCGCCGCGGCGCCCTCGCGGGCGGCGGCCAGGGCCGCGCGGGCCTCCGGGATCTCGCCGCGGGCCTGCCGCACGCGGGCCAGTGCCAGGTGGCCGATCAGGACGAAGTCGGCGTTGGCCCAGAGGGCGCTCGCCGCCGCGCCGGCCTGCGCCTGCGCCAGGGCGGCGTCCAGCTCGTCGCGCTCGCGCAGCAGGTCGGCCAGCGCCGCCTGGAGCGCCCCCGCGAAGGGCGGCAGCTCGCCGCCGGGCCCGGCGGCCAGGGCCCGCTCGCAGGCCGCGACGGCGGCACCGAGCCGTCCCAGGGCGCGCAGGAGGTAGACGTGGTTGCCGGCGGCCCCCGCGGCCAGGAAGGCCCGGCCGGCGGCCCTGGCGTCGGCGGCGGCCTCGGCGAAGCGGCGCTCGGCGGCGGCGAGGTCGCCCCCTGCGACGGCGCCGAGGCCCTGGAGGAAGCGGGCGTTGGCGCGCAGGCCCGGCTGCTCGGGGCGCAGCAGTGCCAGGGCCTGCCCGGTGCGCTCGGCCATCGTCGGCGCGTCGCCCGCGAAGGCGGCGAGCATGGCGGCGTGGAGCGCGATCTGGGCCGCCAGGTCGCGGGCCTCGTCGCCCGGGGGCAGGCTGGCGGCGCCACGCTCGGCGTGGGCCAGCCAGGCCGCGGCCTCGACGACGTGGGCGCTGTCGGCGCGCACGACCGAGGCGGCCAGGGCCAGCTGCGGGCGCGCCTGGACGACCGGCTCGGGCAGGGCGCCCAGCCAGCCGCGCAGGGTGGCCAGCGCGCCGCGCTCCAGCAGCGCGGGGGCGGCCCGCGCCAGCTCCGCGCCGGCCTCGTCCCACAGCTCGGCCTGGAGCAGGTGCTCGACCGCCTCGGCGGGCGAGGCGGCGGCGGCGGCCGCGCGGCGGTGCACGGCGCGGAGGTGCTCGGGGGCCTCGCGGGCGAGGCGGGCCCGCAGGAAGTCGCGGAACAGGTCGTGGTAGCGGTAGGCCGGCTCCTGCCCCGCGGGGTCGGCGTCGAGCTCCACCATGAACAGGTTGCGCCGGTACAGGTCGTCCAGCACCACCGGCGCGTCGGACCGCCCGGTCACGGCGCGGCAGGCGGCGGGGGTGAGCACGGGGAGCACGGCGGTCTCGAGCAGGAACATGCGCACGAAGGGGTCCTGGCGATCCAGCACCTCCTCGGCCAGGTAGTCGAAGAGGGGGCGCTCGGTCTGCCCCAGCCGGCCGAAGAAGCGCGCCCGCTCGACCGGCGCGGCGATGCGCTCGAGCGAGGCGGCGAGCAGGCTCAGGCCGGCGGCCCAGCCCTCGCTGCGGCGGCCGAGGGCGGCCACCTCGTCGGCGCTCAGGCCGAGGTCGAGGGTGTCGTTGAGCAGGGCCGCGGCCTCGCCCTCGGTGAAGCGCAGCTCCTCAAGGCGCAGCTCGACCAGCTCGCGGCGGGCGCGCAGGCGCGCGAGGGGCAGCGCCGGCTCGTGGCGGGTGGCGGCGACCAGGGTGAGCCGCGGCGGGAGCTGCTCGACCAGCTCGGCGACGGCGGCCAGGCAGGCCGGGTCGGCCAGGGCGTGGAGGGCGTCGAGCACGAGCAGGGCGGGGCTCGCGAGGCGCTCGCTCAGCCCGTTGACCAGGGCGGCGACGCAGCGGCGGGCGAGGGCGACCGGGGCGACCGGGGCGGCCAGAGTGGCCGCGAGCAGGGCGCGGACCTCGGCGCCGGCGCCGGGGGCGAGCTGGTCGGCGGCGGCCGCGAGCAGGGCCAGCAGCCGGCGCGGGTCGTTGTCGCCCTCGTCGAGGCTGATCCAGGCGTGGGGGCGGCCCAGCTCGGCGAGGGCGGAGCCGAGCAGCGTAGTCTTGCCGGCGCCGGCCGGGGCGGCGACCAGGATGAGGCGGGCCTCGGCGCCGCCGGCGATGCGGGCGCTCAGGCGGGGGCGCGGGAGCAGCGCGCTGCGCCGGCGCGGCGCCTGGAGCTTGGTGCGGGCGAAGCCGCCCAGGTCGTCCCAGCGGTGCGGGACAGTCTGTCCCGGCTCGCCGGGTGGGGCCTCGGGCGGAGGCCCGTCGGCGCCCCGCACCAGGGGCGGGACAGGCTGTCCCGGCTCGCCGCCCCCGGCCAGGGGCACGCCGCGGGCCGCGGCGACGAAGCGCACGCGCTGCTCGCCGGGCAGGCCCAGGGCGGCGGCGAGGGCCTCGGCGC
>DAOLDO010000960.1:0-2717 GCA_035327325.1 Chloroflexaceae bacterium
CCAGCGCTCGGGAAGGAAGATGCCCTTGCTGGTCTTCTTGTAGGTCTGCGCCAGGGGCAGGCCCGCCTCGCGCAGGGCGTCGAGGCCGGCGGCGATCGCCAGCTGTGTGGTGATGTCCAGGGCCTCGACCAGCTTGGCGGGCACGCCGTACTCGGCGGTCAGGTCGAAGCTGCCGGGGCGTCCGGCCAGCTTGATCACCTCGTCGCCGTCCTCGATGGTCTGGAAGCTGCCGGCGCCGTCCTCGCCCTTGACCACGCGGGTGACGCGCTTCTGGACCATCTTGCGGCGGAAGCGCTCGGGGATGAGGTCAATCAGCTGGTCGCCGCGCAGGATGCGGGCGGCGTTGTCCTCGGCCATGACCGGCTTCTCGGCGCCGGGGAGGCCCAGGCCGCTGCCGCTGATCACGACCGAGCCGGCCGGCGGGGTGTTGCGGTCGTAGGCCAGGGCGCCGCCCGAGGGCTGGGCGCCCTGGAGGGCCTGCGCGAGCAGCGCGCCCAGATCGGCGAGGCCGGCGGAGGCGCCATTGCCCTTGCTTGCGGTCACGCGCGTATCCTCCACGGCGGTCGCCTGGGCGTACTCGCCGTCAACAGCGGACAGGTGGGCGGAGGGCCGGGCCGGCGCGGCGACCGTCGCGGTCAGGGCGGGGGCGGCGGCCGGCAGGGCCTTGGCCTCGTCCTTGGCGGCGGGCTGCTCGTCCGCACCCAGCCCCGCCGCGTAGAGCCCGCACAGAGCCTGGTTGAAGCTGGCCAGCTCGCCGGTCTTGGGGTGGTTGGTGAAGAGCGAGACCACGTCGGCCCTGGCGCCGAGCACGTCGTCCACGAAGCCCTTGAGGGCCTTCTTGGGGCCGCACTCGACGAAGACCCGGCAGCCCTCGCTGTAGAGGGTCTCGAGGCCCTTGACCCACTGGACGGGCGAGGCGATCTGCAGCTCGAGGATGTCCTTGATGCCCGCGACCGTGGTCGGGTAGAGCTCGCCGGTGACGTTGGCGACCAGGGGCAAGCGGGGCTCGTTGATGTGGAGCCGGTCGAGCACCTTGCGCAGGGGCTTGGCGGCGGGGGCGACGATGCTGGTGTGGAAGGCGTGGCTGACCGGGATGCGCTGGGCCTGGAAGCCCCTGGCGGCGAACAGGCCGATCGCCTGCTCGACGGCCTTGCTGGCGCCGCCGATCACGGCCTGGCCGGAGCTGTTGATATTGGCTGCCACGACGTAGCCGTCTACCTCCTTGAGGGTGGCCTCGACCACCTCGAGGGGGGCCATCACGGCGGCCATCCAGCCGTTGTCCTCGACGCTGACCTTGGTCATCTCGGCGCCGCGGGCGGCGGCGGCCTCGAGGGCCTCGGCGAAGGGCATGATCCCGGCGGCGACCAGGGCGCCGTACTCGCCGAGCGAGTGGCCCATCACCATGTCGGGCCGCACCCCGTACTCGGCCAGGAGCGTCAGCAGGGCGATGTCGAGGGTGAGCATCGCGGGCTGGGTGATCGCCGTCTGCATCAGGGCCTTCTCGGCCTGCTTGAGCGCGGCCGGGTCGGCGCTGTCCACGAAGAGGAAGTCGGTGAGCGGGCGCCCGAGAATGGGCGTCATCACCGCGTCGGCCTCCTCGAAGACCTTGGCAACGGCGGGCGAGAGCTTCGCGAGCTCGCGGCCCATGTTGAGGTACTGGCTGCCCTGGCCGGGGAAGAGGAAGGCGACCTTGCCGGGGGCCTTGCCGCTGCCGCGGAACACGCCCTGGGCGGCCAGGGGCTTCCAGGCGGCGGCGACGTTGAGGCCGGCGGCCTTGGCGGCCTTGGCCAGCTTGTCGGCCAGGTCAGCGCCGTCGGCGAAGTCAATCACCAGGCGCTCGGCCCTGCGCAGCGCGGCCGGCTCGGGCGCGGCCAGGGGGGGCGTCCAGCCGCCCCGCACGCGCTCGAGGGCCGCGGCGGTCTGGGCGGCCAGCTCGACGGGCGTGTCGGCGCCGAGAGCCAGGATGCCGCGCACGGGCGGCTTCTGGGCCACCTGGGCGGGGGCCGCGTAGTGGTTCGCGGCGGGCTCGGCCGCCGGGGCGGCCGGCACCTCGGCGCCGCCGTAGCGGGTGGGCTCGGTCGTGAGCATGCCGGGCACGTACTCCTCGAGCACGATGTGGAAGTTGGTGCCGCCGAAACCGTAGGCGCTGACCGCGGCGCGGCGGGGGTGGCCGGAGGGCCGCTCCCACTCGCGGGGCTCGTGCAGCAGGTAGAACGGGGTGGCGGCGAAGTCAATGTTGGGGTTGGGGCGCTCGCTGTTGAGCGTGGGCGGCAGCACCTTCTCGTGGAGGGCAAAGACGGTCTTGAGCAGCCCGGCCGCGCCGGCGCCGGCCTTGAGGTGGCCGATGTTACTCTTGGCCGAGCCGAGGCCGATGCGGCCGCGCTCGGCGCCGCCGAAGACCTTGGTCAGGCTCTCGACCTCGACCACGTCGCCGACGCGAGTGCTGGTGCCGTGGGCCTCGACCAGGGTGCAGGTGGCGGGGTCGAGGCCGGCGTTCTGCCAGGCCCGCTCGATCGCGTAGACCTGGCCGACGGGGTTGGGGGCGGTGATGCCCTTGCCCTTGCCGTCGGACGAGGCGCCGACGCCGCGGATCACCGCGTAGATCGTGTCGCCGTCGCGCTCGGCGTCGGCCAGACGCTTGAGCAGGAAGGTGGCCGCGCCCTCGCCCATCACGAAGCCGTCGGCGCCGTCGCCGAAGGGGCGGGTGCCGGTGGCCG
>DAOLDO010000961.1:0-2709 GCA_035327325.1 Chloroflexaceae bacterium
GACGGCGCGGGGCGGGCGGTGCGGCACGGGGGCGGCGCCGCCCCCGTAAAGTAGCCCGGCGCGATAAGTCCCTCCAGGCGCCCGCGGGGCCGGCGCTTGCCGCCGCCCCCGCAGGTGTGTGACCACCTTGACCCGGGCGAGCAGGCGCACCTTGCGCAGCAGGGAGCGGCGGGCGGCCTCGACGGCGGCGGCGTCGCCGAGGCGCGGCTTCTCCATTACGTCGAGGGCGCCCGCGCCGAGCATCTGGAAGGTGATGTCAACCTCGTAGCTGCTGAGCGAGGCCGTGACCACCAGGATGGGCGTTGGCGTGTAGGCCATGATCTGCCGGGTGGTCTCCAGGCCGTCCATCACCGGCATGCGCACATCGAGGATGACCAGGTCGGGGCGCAGCTCGACCACCTGGGCCAGGGCCTCGCGCCCGTCAGCCGCCTCGCCGACGATCCGCAGCTCGGGGTCGCTCTCGAGCAGCTCGCGGAGCAGCCGCCGCATGAGCGCCGAGTCGTCAACCACCAGAATGCGCAGGGGTTTGTCCATAGGATCGTGTACCAGGGCGCGACCGACCTGGCCCGCTACTGCATCTCGAGCACGAGCTTGACCCGGTTGGGCAGGTTGAGCAGGTCAATGTCTTTGTTCAGATAGTCGTCAACGCCAGCCTCGAAGGCGGCGTGCTTATCGTCGCTCGAGGTCAGCATGATGATGCGCAGGTCGTCGAGCAGCGGGTTGTCGCGCAGGCGGCGGCAGACCTCGTAGCCGTCAATGCCGGGCATCTGCACGTCGAGCACCATCAGGTCGGGCACGTCGGCGGCGATGCTGTCGAGGGCCTCCTCGCCGCTGTGGGCCAGGCGCACCTCGTAGCCGTACATCTCGAGGCGCAGCTTCACAATGTCGGTGACGAGCTTGCTGTCATCAACCACCAGGATCTTCCCCGTCATAACACCCCTCGTGTCTGGCCGGCTTCCGCTTGCGAAAGCCCGGCCGGCTAGGCAGGCAAAGGCGGCGGCGGCCGGCTCGCGCCCGGAGCTACAGACAGCATACAGCCCGGGCGTAACCGCGCGTCACTGCTCGGCCCCGAGGAGCTGCCGGATCACGTCGAGCAGGCTCTCCTGGTCGAACTGGCTCTTGACGATATAGGCCTGGGCGCCCGCCTCGAGGCCGCGGCGCCGCTGCTCCTCGGAGGCCAGGCTGGTGACGAGGACGGCGGGAAGCTGCCGCAGGGCCGGCTCGCCGCGCAGGCGCGCGACGAGCTCGAGGCCGTCCAGGCGCGGCATCTCGACGTCGCTGACCAGCAGATCGTACGGGGCGGCCCGCAGCCTGGCGAGGGCGTCGGCGCCGTCCACGGCCGCCGTAACCTCGTAGCCGGCCGACTGGAGGATGCTGCGGATCAGCTCGCGCGTGGTGAACGAGTCGTCGGCCACCAGCAGGCGCGGGCGGCGCCTGGGGGCCTGGCTGCGGGCGGGGGCCGCGACGCGGGTCGCCCCGCCGAGGTGGGCCGGGTTGAGCAGCAGCACCAGGCCGCCGTTGCCCAGCTGGACGGCGCCGGCGTAAGTCCGCTGGGCGGCGAGCAGCGGCCCGAGGGGCTTGACCACAGCCTCGCGCTCGTCCACGAGCGCGTCAACCAGCAGGGCCAGGGGGCGCTGGGCGCCGCCGATCAGGACGGCGGGCGCGCGCTCGGAGCCGTCGAGTGGCGAGGGGCTCGCGAGCCCGAGCAGCTCGGCGAGGGGCAGGGCGACCACGGTGCGGCCCTCCACCTCGAGGGTGGGCTGGCCCTCGAGGCCACGCAGCTCGTCCCGGCGCACCCAGCGCGTCCCGTTGCACCCGGCCGCCGGCAGGGCGAAGGTGGCGCGCCCCGCGCGCACCAGCAGCACGCGCGTCGTCACCAGGGTGAGGGGCAGGGCCAGGACGATCCGGGTGCCCCGGCCCGGCCGCGACTGGACCCGCACCTGGCCGCCCAGCTCGCCCAGGTTCGCGCGCACCACATCCATGCCCACGCCGCGCCCCGAGATCTCGGTGACCATTGCCGCGGTAGAGAAGCCCGGCTGGAAGACCAGCTCGAGGGCCTCGTCGTCGCTTAGCAGGGCCGCCGCCTCGGGCGAGAGCAGGCCCAGGCGCACCGCCCGCTCGCGCAGCGCCCGGGGGTCTATGCCGCGGCCGTCATCCTGGATGGTGACCCGCACCTCGCCACCGGCGGCCTCGGCGCCGACGGCGATCACACCCTGGGGCGCCTTGCCCGCGGCCTCGCGCTCGGCCGGCGGCTCGACGCCGTGGTCCACCGCGTTGCGCACCAGGTGCATGAGCGGGTCGTTGATCAGCTCGAGGACCTTGCGGTCGAGCTCGACGGCCTCGCCGCTGAGCTCGAGACGCACCTCCTTGCCCATGTCGCGGGCCAGGTCCCGCACGGTGCGCGGCAGTCCGGCGTAGACGGTAGCGATGGGGAGAAGCCGGGCGGCCATGACCTCCTGCTCGAGGTCCCTGACCAGCAGCTCGTGCTGGGCGGCCTGGCGGGCGAAGCGCTCGCCCTGGCCCTGGGCGAGCCTGCGCGCGGACTCGCCGGCCTCGCGCAGGGCCGCGAGGCGGGCGTCGAGGCCACGGCGCTGGGTCGCCGAGAAGCGCAGGCGGCCGAGCTCGCCCCCCGCGATGGCCAGGGCCCGGCCCTGGCGCTCCACCTGCTCCTGGAGGGCGCGCAGCTGCTCCCCGTGGGCGCCGAGGGCC
>DAOLDO010000962.1:0-2705 GCA_035327325.1 Chloroflexaceae bacterium
GATTTTTTGTGCACGCTGGCGCAAAGAACCGTTGATTTTTCGCCTTTCCCCGTTGCGGCGGCGCCCGGGCCGCCGTCGCCGCTGGTGCCAACCCGGGCGACCTGGTCGGGCCTGGTGGAGCGCCTGGGGCGTCAGGACGCCATACCCGCTGCCCCAGGCACCGCCGTTGGCGCTTGATCGCTTGTGACCGGCAGCTCCAGGATGGCAGGGGTGTCGGGCGAGATCCTGATCGTGTAGTCATGCGCTCGCGTCTGTGTGGCCGTGCTGTCCGGCTCGCCGGTGCCCAGGTTCCGCGCCCAGAGGGGGTGTGAGCCGCCCGCGATCTGGAGCTGGAGGCGCTCGCCCCTCTGAAAACGGTAGGCGGTTGGGCCGAGCCGGACGCGCAGCTGAGCGCCTCCGTCCTCCTGGCGCCCCGCGCGCTCCGCTGTGAGGCGGCACAGGCCGTCGCACAGATTGCGCGCCACTCCGTCGTCGCCGACGACGCAGAGCCGCGCCGCGACGTCCGCCCACGGCGCGCTGGTCTGAACCTGGAGCGTCAGCCAGACATCGCCGATTACCTCGATGGGCTCGGCCAGGGCCTGCGAGACGAAGCGCCGCACGTCGCCGCGGGCCTGGGCGGGCCGCTGGTCGCGCATTCCCGCCGTCGCGCCGAGCAGCGCGCCGCCGATCGTCGGGGTCGGGTCGGCCGGGTCAAAGTGGAGCCGCACGGCGTCCGCCGAAGCGGTCGCGCCCGCGACGAGCGCGCCGTCGGCGCTGAGGTGCCAGCGCCTGGGCTCGCTCGGGGGCGGCCACGCCGGGAGCGACCGCCACTCGTTCGCCCCCATCACCAGCAGCTTGACCGGGAGCGCTCGCAGCCCCTCCCGCCGCCCCTTCAGGTGGGCCTCGAACCAGTCCAGCCCCTCGCGCATCGCCGCGCCGCTCAGCTCCGAGTCGGTGTGGTGCCAGGGGCCGATCGTGAGCTGCGGCCCGCGCCCTGCCGCGACGAGCCGCCCGTAGTCGTCAAGCTGCTGGCGCAGGAAGACGTCGAACCAGCCCGCGATCAGATGCGCCGGCGCCTCCACCTGGGCCAGGGCGGCGCGATGGTCGTTCTCGCGCCAGATGGGCGCGTCGGGGTCGTCGCTCGCGATCACCTCGCGCATCCCGGGGTCCGGCGCGCCGAGGAGGGCCTCGTCAACCGTGCCGAGGGGGAGGTGCAGGCTCGCCTCGCGGACGGCTTCAGCCTGGCGCCGCAGCAGACCGGGGAGCGCGCGCAGCGGTGCCGTCGCGAGCCGACCGGTTGTGTACAGGATGCTCAGCACCCGCTCCAGCGCCAGGGCCCCGTCGTGGTAGTAGAAGTCGTACCAGCGCGCGCTGGTGGTGATCGGCATCAGCGCCTTCAGCGCCGCCGGGGCCCCCGCGGCGGCGGCCCACTGGATGTGGCCCAGGTAGCTGGCGCCCCACCAGCCCAGGTTGCCGTCGAACCAGGGCTGCGCCGCGATCCAGGCGACCGTGGCGCGCCCGTCAGCCCCCTCGTTCGTGGGCCGTTGGCTGCGCGACGCCGGGCGCCGGCGCGTCTCCTGGACCAGCACGTGGTAGCCCCGCTCGGCGAAGCGCCGCGCCACGAAGACCGCCGCCTGGCCGAGTGGCGCGCGCGCGCCGCCGCGCCCCCACGGCGAGCGGATCAGGATGGTGGGGAAGGAGCCCGCGGCGCACGGCGAGTAGCGGTTGGCGAGCAGGGTCTCGCCGTCCGTCATCGGGACGGCGAGGTCGCGCGTCACGCGCACCCGGTACCTGGCGGGCGGGAGGCGGATCGCGGCGGCGAGCCAGTGCGCCCGTGTTGCGTAGAGGGCCACAGCCGCCAGCAGCGGCACGCCGAGACAGAGGAGCGGCCAGATCATCGCAGACCTCGTGTGGTCACACCGTCCTCGTGACAGGTGTCACAAGAGATTGTACAACAGCTGCCGGTCGCGATGACGCGGTTTGGGTTACGGGGCGGCGCGCTCGGCGCATGACAATGTTTCGGAGCTAGTGTATAAACAAAGGGCGGAAGTGCCACGTATGAGCGAGGCAACACATTGGAGATCCCCTGGCTTGACCGGGCGGCCTACCCCTTCGGCCACCATACCCTCGCGGTGGACGGGGGTCAGCTGCACTACGTGGACGAGGGAGGCGGCGAGCCGATCCTGTTCGTGCACGGTTCGTCCGCCTGGTCCTTCCTCTACCGCAACCTCATCCGAGAGCTCAGGGCGGACTACCGCTGCGTCGCGCCGGACCACATCGGCTTCGGGCTCTCGGCGAAGCCGGCGGGCTGGGGCTACAGCTTCGCCGACCACGGGCGGAACCTGGCCGCCCTGATCGACCACCTCGGGCTCCAGCGCGTCACCCTCGTCGTCCATGACGTCGGCGGGCCGATCGGGCTCGGCTACGCCCTGGACCATCCCGAGCGCGTCGCGCGACTCCTGATCTTGAACACCTTCTGCTGGCCGCTGCGTGGCGCCTTTGCCCTCGCCCCGGCCCCGGTCGCCGCGCTGCTCCGCGGCCCCGTCGGGCGGCTGCTCATCGCCCGCTTCAACGCCGAGCTGCGGGCTCTGATCCCGCTGGTCTACGGCGACCGGGCGAAGCTCACGCCCGCCGTCTACCGCCAGTACCTCGCCCCCCTGGCCCGGCCGGCGGACCCTCACGGGCTGTTCGCGTTTGCCGAGCAGGAGATCTCGGGGGCGGGCTGG
>DAOLDO010000963.1:0-2702 GCA_035327325.1 Chloroflexaceae bacterium
AGCGCTGCTTGATGCGATCACCAGGCAGGTGAAGCCCGAAAAGGTCGGCTGGTTCCTGGGTGAGGATCAGGCCGGACACGCCTCCGCGAACGTGTGTGCGACACCACGAGCATAGCATCTTCGTCAAGAGGGAGGTCGGGGCTCTCGCGCTCGCCGCGAAGCTAGCCGGCGGCGGCATCAAGGCGCGCATCCTGCTCGCTCCCGATGTGCTATCCTGACACTCCCGCCCCTACAACGGTGCGGGGTTCTCGGTTCCGCGGCCCGCCCAGGGCGCCCACAGCCAGAGGTGGCGGCCTGATGGAGCGGCGCGGCCCTGGCCGGATGGGCAGACCGTTAGCTGGGCGACCAGCCGGCGGCGGCCAGGGCACGCCCGAGGCCACCGGGCAGAATGGAGGGGAGACAGCACGATGAGTCTCGCGACCGAGCACCACGAAGACGCTCAGGCCATGCCCGCAGCCGACGGCGTGGCCGCGCCCCTCGCCCTCGGGCATGTCACCCTCAAGACGGACGTCGTCGTCATCGGGGCGGGCCAGGCCGGCCTCTCCGCCGCGTACCACCTCAAGCGGCTCGGCCTCCCGCCCAACCGGGGCTTCGTCGTGCTCGACCAGGCGCCCCGGCCCGGCGGCGCCTGGCAGTTCCGCTGGCCCTCGCTTACGCTGAGCACGGTCAATCGCATCCACGACCTGCCGGGCATGCCCTTCTCCGCCGTGGTGGACCCCGGCGCCACGGAGGTCGAGGCGCGCGTGGCGGTGCCCAAGTACTTCGCGGCCTACGAGCGGGCCTTTGAGCTGCCGGTCTACCGCCCGGTGACGGCGACGGTGGTCTGCGACCGGGGCGAGCGGCTGCGGGTCGAGACCGACCGGGGCGCCCTCTCGGCCCGCGGCATCATCAACGCCACGGGCACCTGGGAGACGCCCTACATCCCCGCTTACCCCGGCGCCGAGCGCTTCGCAGGCCGGCAGCTCCACACCCACGACTACCAGGGCGCGCCCGAGTTCGCCGGCAAGCATGTGCTCATCGTCGGCGGCGGCATCTCGGCGATCCAGCTCCTCGACGAGATCTCGCGCGTCACCACAACGACCTGGGTAACGCGGCGCCCGCCGGAGTTCCGCGAGGGGCCATTCACGCAGGAGCGGGGCCGCGCCGCCGTGGCCCTGGTGGAGGACCGGGTACGGCGTGGCCTGCCGCCCACCTCGGTCGTCTCGGTCACGGGGCTGCCCGTCACCCCGGCGGTGGAGGCGATGCGCGCCCGCGGGGTGCTCAACCGCCTGCCGATGTTCAGCGAGATTGTGGAGGACGGGGTGCGCTGGGAGGACGGCACCACCCGCCGCGCCGACGTCATCCTCTGGTGCACCGGCTTCCGCAGCTCCCTGGACCACCTGGCACCGCTGATGCTGCGGGAGGAGGGCGGCGGCATCACGATGGCCGGCCGCCTGGCCACGCAGGTCGCGAAGGAGCCGCGGGTCCACCTGGTCGGCTACGGCCCGTCGGCCTCGACCATCGGCGCCAACCGCGGCGGGGCCGCCGCCGCCCGCGAGCTGCTGGCGTTCCTCGGACTGCCGTAGGCGCCTGCTCTCGGTCGGGCCCTCCGGCGCGGGCGCCTGCCGGGACGCGCCGGGCAATCCAGCGAGGAGCCTGGCACACCGCGCGGCCCGCTCCTTGCAGCAGACCCGCCCGCTGGCCCTGCCGGTTGTCGCAGGCCCACCATACGGAGGCTGCTGTGACCTCAACCTTCCGCGACGATCCCCGGCTCGACCCCTTCCCCTGGTACCGGACGATGCGCGCGACGACCCCTGTGCACTACGTGCCCGGTCGCGGCGGCTGGGGCGTCTTCGGCTACGACGACGTGCAGGAGGTGCTCTCCAACCACGCCGTCTTCTCTTCGCAGTTCCACGGCGACGCGCCGCTCCACGCGAACCAGCCGATCGCCGCCAGCATGATCAGCACCGACCCGCCCCGCCACCGCCAGCTCCGCTCGCTGGTCACCCAGGCGTTCACCCCGCGGGCGATCGAGGCCCTCGCGCCGCGGATCGAGGCCATCGTCGGCGCCCTCCTCGACGCCACGCTGCCCTCCGGACGCCTCGACGCCATCCACGACCTCGGCGAGCCGCTGCCGGTGATCGTGATCGCCGAGATGCTCGGCATTCCTACCAGCGACCGCGAGCGCTTCAAGGTCTGGTCGGACGCGATCGTCTCGCTCGCCGGCGGCGCCGAGATGTCGGGCTTCGCCGCCCAGCGCGAGCTGGTCGCGTACTTCATGGGCATCATCGAGCAGCGACGGCGCGCGCCGGGCGACGACCTGATCAGCGGGCTGCTGGGGGCCGAGATCGGCGGCGAGCGCCTGTCGCTGCCCGAGCTGCTCGGCTTCTGCGCGCTGCTGCTGGTGGCCGGCAACGAGACCACAACCAACCTGATCGGCAACGCGCTGCTCTGCTTCGCGGAGCGGCCGGCCCTTTGGGAGCGGCTGCGGGCAGAGCCGGGGCTGGTGCCCCAGGCGGTCGAGGAGGTGATCCGCTTCCGCTCGCCGGTGCAGGCCATGTTCCGGGTCACCACCCAGGCGGTGGAGCTGGGCGGGCAGCGCATCCCGGCGCGCTCCGGCGTGGTCGCCTATATCGGCTCGGCCAACCACGACGAGCGGCGCTTCCCCCCGCCCGACCAGTTCGACCTCGACCGCCCGCCCAACCGGCACCCGGGCTTTGGCC
>DAOLDO010000964.1:0-2699 GCA_035327325.1 Chloroflexaceae bacterium
GAGCATGACAACCCTTGCCTGGAATGGGCAGCAGATCGTCTACCACGAAGAGCACGAAGGACACGAAGGCGCTGCTGCCGCTTATAGCCGACGAGCTCGGCCGAGCCGGACGAGCGGCTCAGCCGAGCTATGCCAGCAGAGCTTCTCTCGTCCCTTCGTGGGCTTCGTGGCATTCGTGGTAGAAAAACGTGCCCTCGTCTACTCCCCAGTGTGCGGGGTGGCCCGGCCCACGGCGGCGCCGCCGGCGTCGGGCAGGTCGTCGGCCGAGGCGGGCTGCCCGCCCTGGGCCCGGTAGTCCTCGGCGAGGCGGGCGAGCAGCTCGTCGCGGCGGTCGTAGAGCCGGCTCAGGGGGCGGTGCTCGACCGAGGCGAGGGCGTAGGCGGCCATGATCGGCAGGGCGACGGTGCTGTCGAGGTAGCAGACCACGGTGTCGGGCAGCTGCTCGGGATCAACCTTGCCCCAGGTCATGGCCTCGGAGGGGGTGGCGCCGGAGAGGCCGCCGGTGTCGGGGCGGGCGTCCGTGAACTGGATGAAGTAGTCGTGGCCCTTCTCGTCGAGGCCGAGGACCTCCTGGATCTGAGGCTCGGTCTGCAGGATGAAGTTCTTGGGCGAGCCGCCGCCGGCGATCACCACGGCGCTCTGGCCGCCCGAGCGCTTGGCGTCGTAGACGATCGCCGTGGTCTCGTTCACGTCGCGCTCGACGTCGAAGCGGCACCTGTTGCCCTCGAGGGCCAGGGCGGCCACGTTCATGCCGAGGGTGCTGTCGCCCGGGCTCGAGGTGTAGATCGGCACGCCGGCCTCGTAGCAGGCGGTGAGGATGCTGACGTAGCCGCTGCCCAGGGCCTCCTCGCGGGCTTTCGTGTAGCGACCGAGCTTGTAGTGCAGCTCGGCGCTGCCCATGGTGGCCTGGAACTCCTCGCCGCGCAGACACTCGCGCACGAAGGCGTCGCTCTCGAGCAGCACGTCCTGGTGGAAGAGGATGTCGTAGATCCGGATGATCTTCTGCTCGCGCAGCTCGACGTCGTTGGCGAAGGGCGTCGAGCCGAACAGCTCGAAGCCGAGCGAGCGGTGCATGTCGTGGTAGAGGTTGGCGCCGGTGCTGACGATCCAGTCCACCAGGCCGGCGCGGATCAGGGGCACGATCGCCGCCGTGCCGAGGCCGGTGGGGGTCAGGGCGCCCGAGAGGGTCAGGCCGACGGTCACGCCGGGCTGGGCGATGCGCCGGGCGAAGAGCTGGCAGGCCTCGCGGAGGCGGGCCGCGTTGTAGGCGTACAGGTGGCTGTCCACCAGCTCGCGCACGCTCAGGTCGCCCGTGATCGGGCGCGGGTCAAGCTTCACGCCGTAGGACATCCGTCCTTCTCCTTCTGCTTCAAGCTGGGGAGGCCGGGTTTCCCCACACCCCCGCCTGATCTTACCACCACTTGCGGGTGCGGAAGAGCACGGCCAGGCCGAGGGCGACGGCGAGCATCAGGCCGAGGGCGAAGGGGTAGCCCCAGGGCCAGGTCAGCTCGGGCATATAGTGGAAGTTCATGCCGTAGATGCCGGCGATCAGGGCGCAGGCCATGAGGATGATTGACGAGAGGGTGAGCAGCTTGACGAGCTGGTTGAGCTGGTTGGACTGGAGCGAGAGGTAGCTGTCGAGGGCGCTGGAGAGCAGCTCGCGATAGGTATCAATGCTGTCGGTGACGCGCACGAGGTGGTCATAGACGTCCTGCATATAGAGGGTCGCCTCGCGCTGGAAGATGCGCGTCTCCTGGCGCAGCAGCACGTTGATCACATCGCGCTCGGGGGCGACGACGCGCCGCAGCAGCAGCAGGTCCTTCTTGAGGCCGAAGATCTCCTCGATCGCGCCCTCGCGGAAGCGGCTGAAGATCACGTCCTCCAGGTCCTCGACCCGGTCAACCACCTGGTCCATCAGGGTGAAGTAGTCGTCCACGATGGCGTCGAGCAGGCTGTGGAGCACGCCGGCGGCGGTGTGACCGATCGGCGACCCGGGGGTGTGCCAGCGGGCGATGGTCTCGGTGACCTGGCGGATCGGGCGGCGGTGGATGGTGACGATGAAGTTGCGCCCGACGAAAATGCTGAGCTGGCGCAGGTCAATCTGGGGGTCGCGCCTGTCGCCCTCGGCCCGCGGGCTATCGGCGGGCGCGCCGTTGTAGCCGGCGGAGTAGAAGACCAGCATGTAGTAGCTGGGGTAGGCGTCAACCTTGGGGCGCTCGTGGTCGCGCACGGCGTCCTCGATCGCCAGCTCGTGGAAGGCGAACTCCTCGCGGAGCAGGGCCACCTCGCCCTCGTCGGGCGCCTCGAGGTCGAGCCAGACCGTGGTCTCGGGCTCGTCCAGGTGCTCGCTGATCAGCGTCAGGTCGTCCAGGGCGCAGAAGACCCCGGCCTGGCAGACGTGGAGGGTGTGCACAGGGGTGCCGAGTCGGGGCGGGCCTCAGCCCGCCTCCCAGACGAGCAGGGTCGCGTCGTCGTTGAGCAGCTCGCCGCCGTCCACATAGCCGCGCAGCAGGTCGCGGAGCACGAAGCCGTTCTTGAGCTGCACGCTCATGGTCGGGTCGAACAGCTCGCCGGCGACCACGGCGGCGACGTACTGATCCACGCTCATGCGGCCGGCGTGCTGGTGGTAGCCGGGCAGCCCGCCGCCGAGGGCGATGCCGCGCATGCCGAGGCGGCGCACGAGCTCCTTGCGGGTAGTG
>DAOLDO010000965.1:0-2698 GCA_035327325.1 Chloroflexaceae bacterium
CGAGCCGGCCAGCTCCACCCCCGGGCAGCCCACGGACACGCCGGAGCCCCCCACAGCCACCGCCGAGCGCCCGCCGACCGCCCCGCCCCCGCCACCAGCCTCGGCCACGCCGACCGAGCTCGCCCCGCCGTCGGCCACGCCGACCGGGACGCCGAGCGCGACGGCCACGCCGACTGAGACGGCCACGCCCACCGCGACGCCCTCGCCCACCCCGGAGACGCCGACCGCGGTGGCCGGCTGCGACCCCGGCCTGCTGGCAGGCGGCTTCGGGCAGCTCTATGACGCGACCAGCAGGGTCAGGGCCGGCCTCGGCTGCCCTCTGCGCCGCGAGAGCGCCGGCGACGCGTCGCAGCAGTTCTTCGCCCAGGGCACCATGTTCTACTGGGATAACGGGAACCGGGACGAGCGGGCCGACTATATCTTCGTCTTCTTCGGGCGCGACGGCGGCACCTTCGTCGAGCTGTCGAACCCCGAGGTGAGCGACCTGGGCCCCGAGCCGCCCCCCGGCTCCGACCCAAGCCAGCCCGTGCGCGGCTTCGGTACGGTATACTTCAACCTACCCGGGGCCGGCGAGCGGCTCGGCCCCTGGACCAGCCCCGAGATTGTGCTGCGGGGCAACCAGCGGGGGGTCATCCAGTATTTCGAGCAGGGCCTGATGCTCTGGACGCCCAGCTACCAGCCCACCGGGCGCCCCAGCATCTTCGTCCTCTATAATGACGGCACCTTCGAGCGCTACGACGACGCCTAGCCGGCCACGCAGCGAGAGCTTCTATGACAGAGGTGATGCATCCCAGACAATCTGCGACCTCCGGCCTGGCCCTGCTTCCGCTGAAGCTGGCCGCCCCGCCCCCCCGCGGCGAGGCGCTACTGCGCCCAGACCTCCAGGCCCTCCTGGCCGAGGTGCGCCTGCGCCCGGCGACCCTGGTGGTGGCGCCCGCCGGCTACGGCAAGACGACCCTGCTCGCCCAGTGGGTCGCCGAGCTCGAGCGCACCGGCGTGGCCGTGGCCTGGGTCGGTCTCGACGCCGAGGACAGCGCGCCCGCTCTGCTGCTCGCCTACCTGGTGCGGGCCGTCCAGCGCTACCTGCCCGAGGTCGGCGAGGAGTCGTGGCGCATCCTCCACTCGGCGGCCGACCTCGAGCGCGACTGGCCCCTGGTCGCCGGCGCCCTCCTGAGCGACCTGCAGCACGCCCTGACCACGCCGACCTTCCTGATCGTTGACGACTACCACCAGATTGCCGACGGCCCGATCACCGGCCCGCTCCTCGCCTACCTGCTGCGCGCCGCGCCTCCGACCCTGCACATCGTCGTGGCCTCGCGCCGGCCGGTTGACGTCGCGCCCCTCCACCGCATGCGCGCCGAGGGCATGCTGGTCGAGGTCGAGCGGGGCGACCTCTCGCTGACCCGCGAGGAGGCCGCCGAGCTGGCCGCGCGGGTGGGCGTGGACCTGGGCCCCGCCGAGCTCGACCTGCTGCTCGAGCGCACCGAGGGCTGGGTGCTCAGCGTGCAGATGGCCGTGCGCGCCCTGGCCCGCCAGGCCCCCGAGCAGCGCTGGACCTACCTCCAGACCCTCGACAGCAGCCAGCGCAGCCTCTTCGACTACCTGGCCTCCGAGGTCCTCGCCGGCCTCCCGGCCGACCTGCTCGATTTCCTGGCTCGCGCCGCCATGGCCGACCAGATCAGCGCCGACCTGGTGGGCGAGGTCCTCGGCCGCGCCGACGTCCAGGAGCTGATCGAGCGCAGCCTGCAGATGGGCGTGCCCCTCACCGAGGTCGAGACGGGCGACACGCGGGCGATCTATCGCCTCCACCCCCTCTGGGGCCGCCTGCTCCGCGAGCGAGCCGAGCAGCTCCTCGGGCGCGAGGCCCTGGCGGCCCTCAACCTGCGCTACGGGGCGGCCTTCGAGCGCCGCGGCCTGCTCGAGGTCGCCATGGGCCACTACACCGCCGCCGGCGACGACGAGGCCCTGGCCGGGGCCCTGCGCCGCCAGGCCTGGCCCCTGATTGACACCCCCCAGCGCGACAGTATTCGCGCCTGGCTCGAGGACCTGCCCGCCCACCGCCGCGAGCGCGACCCCGAGTTGCTGCACATGTGGGGCTGGAGCCTGGCCTCGGCCGCGCGCGACCAGGCCCTCCAGGCGATCAGCCAGGCCGCCGAGCTCTACAGGCAGCGCGGCAACCACCAGCGCGAGCTGCGCGCCCTCAGCGATATGGCCGCCCTCATCCTCTGGGAGGACCGGCCGGCCGACTTCGCCGATGTCTGCGTGCGCGCTGTCCACGCCGCCAACCAGGTGCGCGACCCCTGGGCCCGCGGCGCCGCCCTGGCCTCGACCGCCGCCCTGCTCTACAGCCGCGGCCGCTACGCCGCCGCCCTGCGCGTGGCCCACCACGCCGCCCGCCACCCGCGCAGCCCCTTCTGGCAGTGGCTGCTCGCCATGATCGTCGCCTCGATCCACGTCCAGCAGGGCTACCCCGAGGCCGCCGCCGCCGCCGTGGCCCAGGCCCTCGAGATGCCCCAGGTCGAGCGCGACGACAGGCTTCACCAGAACCTGCTGCTGCTCCACGCCCTGGCCCTCTACCAGCAGGGCCGCGGCGGCGAGGCCGTGCAGGCGGCCCTCGACGCCCACCGCCGCCTCAGCGCCTACTCGCAGGAAAGCGTGATCGGCGTCAGCGCTGTCTTCGCCGCCCTGCTCCTGGTCG
>DAOLDO010000966.1:0-2698 GCA_035327325.1 Chloroflexaceae bacterium
TGGCGCTGGCGGTGAGCGCGGCCCACGCCCATGTCTACGGCGCGCCGCCGCCCCTCGGGGGCGTGCCGGGCTCGACCGACGGCACCATCCTCGCGCGCGAACGGGGCACGCCGGTGGTGGTCTACGGCCCGGGCGACAAGTGGCTGCCGCACCAGCCAGACGAGCGCGTGGACCTGGACGAGGTGGGGCGGGTGGCGCGGGTCTACGTCATCGCCGCGCTGCGCTTTCTGGGCGAGGCGTAGGGGGGCGGGGGTGCTGTTTGCCCTCACCCCTGCACGGCGACGCCGTCGCCGGGCTCGGCCTGGGGGGCCGTGTCCAGCAGGGGCAGGAGGAGCGAGAAGGCGCTGCCCTCGCCCTCCTTGCTGGCGACCTCCATGCGGCCCCCGTGCAGCTTGACGATCTCGCCGACGATGGTGAGGCCCATGCCCATGCCGGTGATCTGGCGCAGTCTGGCGTTGTCGGCCCGGAAGAAGCGCTCGAACAGGTGGGGCAGGGCGTCGGCGGGGATGCCGATGCCGTGGTCGCGCACGCGCAGCGCCGCGGCGTCGGGCCGGCGCTCGACGCGCACCTCGACCAGGCCGCCGTCGGGGCTGTACTTCACCGCGTTGCCGATCAGATTCTGGAGCACCTGCTCGAGGCGCAGCTCGTCGGCCTCGACGAAGACCGGCACAGCGGGGGCGTGGAAGGTCAGCTCGTGGCGCTCGCAGCCGGCGGCGGCCTCGTCCACCACGCGCCCGGCGAAGGCGCAGAGGTCGAGGGGGGCCCGGGCGAGCTGGAGCTGGCCCGTGGCGACGCGCGACACGTCGAGCATCGTATTGACCAGCTCGGAGAGGCGCACGAGCTGGTTCACGGCGACCGTGAGGCGGTGCTCGTCGCGGGGGGTCAGGGCGCCGGCGCGCTGGAGCGAGCGCTGGAGCAGCTGGATATTGCCGACGACCGAGGTGAGGGGCGTCTTCAGTTCGTGGGAGGCCAGGGCGAGCAGCTGGTCGCGCGCGTTGAGGGCGGCCTCGGCCTCGGCGCGGGCGGCGCGCTCCCGCAGCAGCTGGAGCCGCTCGCGCTCGGCGCGCTTGCGCTCGACGGCGTAGCGGATCGAGCGCTCGAGGGCGCCGCCCGTGAGCCGGCCCTTGACCAGGTAGTCGTCGGCGCCGGCCTGGATGGCGGCCAGGCCCACCTCCTCGTCGCCCTGGCCTGTGAGCATGACCAGGGGGGCGAGGGAGCCGGCGGCCCTGGCCTCGCGCACCAGCTC
This sequence comes from Chloroflexaceae bacterium, assembly GCA_035327325.1. Classification (GTDB taxonomy): domain Bacteria; phylum Chloroflexota; class Chloroflexia; order Chloroflexales; family Chloroflexaceae; genus CAIWXH01. The sequence goes on from DAOLDO010000966.1 coordinate 1,247, forward strand.
GATGCCGCTCTCCGCGCCGATGCGGTAGTCAATCAGGTAGACGTCGTGCGCGCCCTGCCGCAGGGCCTCGCGGCCCTCGGCCCCGGTCGTCACGGCGGCGAAGACCCAGCGCGCGGCCTGGCCGCCCTGCTCGGCGATCAGCTCGCGGGTGAGCAGGATGTCGTCCTCGTCGTCGTCAACCAGCAGCAGGTGGAGGGCGTGGGTGTCCATGGGTTACCCCGTGGCCTTGCGGGGGAGCTCGACAATCTCGAACCAGTACTTGCCGAGGGCGCGCATCACCTCGACCAGGCCCTCGAAGGTGACCGGCTTGGTGATGAACGAGCTGACGCCGAGGTCGTAGGAGCGGTAGATATCCTCCTCCGCCTTCGAGGTGGTGAGCACGACGACGGGGATGGCGCGCAGCTGGGGGTCGGCCTTGATCTCGCGCAGGGCCTCGCGCCCGTCCTTGCGCGGCATGTTCAGGTCGAGCAGGATGATGCCGGGGCGGGGGGCGGCCTCGGGGTCGGTATAGGCGCCGCGCTGGTAGAGGTAATCGAGCAGCTCCTCGCCGTCCTCGACGAAGAGCAGCCTGTTGGCGAGGCGGCTCTCCTCGAGGGCCTCCTTGGCGAGCATGCGGTCGTCGGGGTCGTCGTCGGCGAGCAGGATGACGATCGGCGCGACGGGCAGGGTCATGGCTGTCCTCCGGGTGCTACCTGGGCGGGGTCGGGCGGCGCGGCCCGCTCGGGCAGGGCGGGCTGGCCCTGGCGGATCGGGAGCATCACGATGAAGGTCGTGCCCTCGCCGGGGACGCTGTCGGCCGCGATCGTGCCGGCGTGGCGCTCGACGATCTTGCGGCAGATCGCCAGACCCACGCCGGAGCCCTCGTACTGGCCGCGGCCGTGCAGGCGCTGGAACACGTTGAAAATGCGGTCGCCGTACTTCGGGTCGAAGCCGATACCGTTGTCGGCCACGGCGATCCGGCAGTAGGGCTCGGGCGTGAGCACGGCCTGGGTGGCCGGGGGCAGCGCCGCCGTCACCTCGCCGGAGACGCGCACCACAGGCGGGACGCCGGCGCGGTGGAACTTCAGGGCGTTGCCGAGCAGGTTCTGGAAGAGCTGGCGCATCTGGAGCGGGTCGGCCATCACCGTGGGCAGCAGGCCGAGCTCGACCCGGCCGCCGGTCTGCTCGATGCGGGCCTCGAGGTCGGCCACGACCTCGCGGGCGACCTGGCCAAGGTCCACCGGGACGAAGGGCTGGGCCTTGCTGGTGACGCGCGAGAAGGCCAGCAGGTCGTTGATCAGGGTCTGCATACGGCCGGCGGCGCTCTGCATGCGCGCCAGGTAGTCGCGGGCGTCGTCGGAGAGCTGGGGGGCCGCCTTGATCTTGAGCCGGTCGCCGAAAGCCTGAATTTTGCGCAGGGGCTCCTGCAGGTCGTGGGAGGCGACCGAGGCGAAGTCCTGCAGCTCCAGGTTG
>DAOLDO010000967.1:0-2696 GCA_035327325.1 Chloroflexaceae bacterium
GCCTTCGTGGAGGGGTGGGCCCCGCTGGCCCGCTGGGGCGCGGCCTTCGTCGCCCCCCTGGCCCTGAACCTGGCCGCCTACGTCGTGCTCGCCCGCATCTACGCCGGGGCCCAGGCCGCCCGCAGCAGGCTCGACCTCGACGAGCTGCGCGAGCTGGCCGGCGGCGCCGCAGCCCTGCGATCGGAAACGCCATGGAGACCGTAGTCCAGGTCGTCTTCGGGGTGGTCGCGGCCCTGATCGTCGGCGCGGCGGTGATGGTGGTGACGGTGCGCAACGTCATCCACGCCGCCCTCTGGCTGATCGCCTCGTTCTTCGGGGTGGCCGCCCTCTACATGCTGCTCGAGGCCGAGTTCATCGCCGTGGTCCAGGTGCTGGTCTATGTCGGCGCGATCTCGATCCTCATCCTGTTCGCGATCATGCTCACCAGGCAGGTGACGGGCGAGGGGGTGCGCCAGCTCACCAGCCGCTGGTGGGCCGGCCTGATCGTCGCGGCGGCCCTCTTCGCCGCGGTGATCGCGCCGACGGTGATCAACCACCAGTGGAACATCCCCGCGCTACCGCCCGCGGCCGAGGGTGTCCCGCCCCAGCCCGAGGCGATCGCCGGCCCGGCCGAGCTTGGGCGCGGCTTCGTGTTCGAGTTTATGCTCCAGTTCCAGGTGGCGGGCGTGCTGCTGACCGTGGCCCTGATCGGGGCGATCGTGATCGCCTTCGAGGAGCGGGCCCGGCGCCGCCGCGTGCTCACCCTCGCCGAGGAGCACGAGCTGCGCCGGGCCGACGCGCAGCGGCGCGCCCCCGAGAGCCCGGCCGGCGAGCCCGCGCCGCAGGTCGCCCGGGCGACCGACGGAGAGTAGCAGTATGACCCGCGCGATCCCCCTCGAGGCGGTCCTGGTCGTGGCCGCGGCCCTCTTCTGCATCGGCCTGTTCGGCGCCCTCTCGCGGCGCAACATGGTCGGCGTGCTGATGGGCGTCGAGCTGATGCTCAACGCGGTCAACATCAACCTGATCGCGTTCTGGCGCTACCTGGAGCCCCGCTTCATCAGCGGGCAAACCTTCGCAATCTTCATCATCACGGTGGCCGCCGCCGAGGCCGCCGTCGGCCTGGCCATGATCATCGCGATCTACCGCACCTGGCTGACCTCGAACGTGGACAGCGTGGACTCGCTGAAAGGCTGAGGGCTGAGGGCTGAAGCTGAGCGCCGCGAGGGCGCATCCTTCACCACCCAGCCTTGCGGAGCGCCCAATGGCATTCTTCCTCCAGTACGCCTGGCTCATCCCCGCCCTGCCGCTGCTGGGCTGCGCCCTGATCACCTTCACCCCCCTCAGGCGCAGCCGGCTGGCCAGCGGCTGGGCCGCGATCGGTCTGATGGGCCTGGCCACGCTGCTCGCCGTCGGCCTGCTGGCGGCCACGGCCCAGGGCCTGGCCCTGCGCGACGGCCAGGTGGTCGCCGTCGAGGTCGGCCACGGCGAGGAGCACGGCGCGTTCGCCTTCCCCGAGCCGAACGTGGTGCAGCGCTTCGCCTGGGCGCCCCTGGGCGGGGGCGTGTTCCGCATGGGCGTCTACGTGGACACGGCCGCGGCCGCGATGCTGGCCATGGTGACGATCACCTCGACCTGCATCCACCTCTTCTCGCTAGGCTACATGGCGGCCAACCCGCGCCAGAGCCGCTTCTTCAGCTTCATCTCGCTGTTCACGGCGGCGATGCTGCTGATGTGCATGGCCGACAACCTGCTGCTCTTCTTCATGGCCTGGGAGGTGATGGGTCTCTGCTCGTACCTGCTGATCGGCTTCCTCTACGAGCGCCCCCAGGCCTACAGGGCCGCGGTCAAGGCCTTCATCACCACGCGCATCGGCGACGTGCTGATGCTGCTCGGCCTGGTCTACCTGTGGACGCAGGCGGGCAGCCTCGAGCTGGGCACGGGCGAGGGGCAGATCTTCAACAGCGAATTCTTGCAGCGCATCGGCGCCGAGGGGGGCTTCCTCGGCCTGAGCCACGCCACCGGGATCGCGCTGCTGCTCTTCTGCGGCACGGTCGGCAAGTCGGCCCAGTTCCCCCTCCACGTCTGGCTGCCCGACGCGATGGAGGGCCCCACGCCGGTCTCGGCGCTCATCCACGCGGCGACCATGGTGGCGGCGGGCGTGTTCCTCGTGGCGCGCACCTACCCGATCTTCCTCGCCGACGGCGGCGCGGCCCTGGCGGTGGTGGCCTTCATCGGCGCCTTCACGGCCCTGTTCGCGGCCAGCATCGCCGTGGCCCAGTACGACATCAAGCGCATCCTGGCCTACAGCACCCTCTCGCAGCTGGGCTTCATGGTGGCTGCCCTCGGCATCGGCGGCTGGGTGGCCGGGCTGTTCCACCTGCTGACCCACGCCTTCTTCAAGGCCCTGCTCTTCCTCGGCTCCGGCTCGGTCATCCACGGGATGGAGGCCACGCCCCAGATCGAGGAGCTGCACCACCGCGACGAGTACGCCGCCCAGCAGACCGCTCAGGATATCCGCAACATGGGCGGCCTGCGCCCGCGCATGCCCTGGACGTTCTGGACCTACACGCTCGGCTACCTGGCCCTGGCGGGCGTGGCGCCCTTCGCCGGCTTCTGGAGCAAGGACGAGATCCTGGTGGACGCCTTCAGCCACGGCCACTGGGTCGTCTTCACGGTGCTGACAGTGGCGGCCTTCCTCACGGCCTTCTACATGACCC
>DAOLDO010000968.1:0-2694 GCA_035327325.1 Chloroflexaceae bacterium
CGCCGCCGGCCCCCCACGCCCCCCGCGCAAGGGCTTCGCCCTTTGAACCCTTAAGCCGATGCCCGTGCTATGCCGGCACCTGTGCTGCCATGCCACGTGGGCGCTGCCGTTGGCGGGGCCCGGCGCGGGTTAGGGCCCTGGCCGGTCCAACCCGCACGGCGCCCCCTGGAAGGGGTGCCATTTGTTGCGGCGCCCCTCGTTGCGGGGAACAGGGCTGGCACCCTTCCCGGGGCGGCCGGGACGGTGGGACCGGCCGGGGCGCCCACGCGGGCCGGGGCGACCTGAACGGCAGCGCCCACGTGGCATGACAACGGGCCGGCGGCACGGCACAGGCGTGGCGTTAAGGGATCGAAGGGCGAAGCCCTCGCGCCGGGGGAGTTTGAGGGGGCCGGCGCGGCCCCCTCAAGAGAGGCGGGGTGGTAGGGGTAGCCCCTACCCGAGGTCGTGCCGGAAGACGCGCAGCGCCCCCAGCTCCCCTGCCGGAGGCCCGCCCACCTCCCAGGGGTGCCCGAGAGCGGCCGTGAGCCGGGCGATCCAGCGCTCGCCGCCCTTGCGCTGGGCCGGCCCGCTGAGGATCAGGTAGTCCTGGGCGCGGGTCAGGGCCACGTAGAGCAGCCGCTCGCCCTCAGCCCGCTCCATCTGGGCCTCGACGCGGCGGGCGAGCAGCAGCGCGGTCGGCGGGGGCGTCTCGTCTGTGGGCCTGCGCGGGGCCACGGCCAGCCCGTAGGCGCGGCGGGCGAGCCAGCGCCGCGTGTCGGCGGGCGCGCCGCGCCCCAGGTCGGGCAGAGCGACCACGGGGAACTCGAGCCCCTTGCTGCGGTGGACGGTCATCAGGCGCACGGCGCCCTCGGCCTCGAGGGGCGCCTCGCCCTCGCGCGTCTCGGCGCGCAGCACGGCGTCGAGGTAGTCGCCGAAGGCCCGCAGGCCGCGCCCGCCGGCCAGGCGCGCCGCGGCCACCAGCTTCTCGACGTTGGCGCGGCGCCGCTCGCCGTCGGCGAGGGCGCTGATCGTCGCCAGGTAGCCGGTGCGCTCGAGGGCCGCCCGCAGCAGCTCGGCCACGCTCGCCCGGCCGTGGAGCCCGCGCAGGGCCCGCAGGGTCGCCGCGGCGAGCTGCAGCTCGGCCCGCCGCTCGGCGAAGACCGGGGCCGGCTCGGCGTCGGGGAAGCGCCCGTCCGCCGCGCGCAGCAGGGCGTCCCACAGGCGGCCGCCGGCCAGGCGCAGGGCGACGATGGCCGTGTCGTCGAGGGCGAAGAGGGGCGAGCGCAGAGCGCCGACCAGGGCCAGCTCGTCGGTCGGGTCGTCCAGGGCCCGCAGCAGATGGATGAGGTCCTGGACCTCCTTGCGGCCGTAGTAGCCGCGGCCGGCGGTGGTGAGGAAGGGGATGCCGCGGGCGCGCAGGGCGGCCTCGAAGGGCTCGAACGAGGCCGAGGCCCGGAAGAGGATGGCGACGTCGCCGAAGCCCGGGGCCCGCCAGCGCCCCAGCTCGCGGTCGAAGACGAGCGCGCCGTCGTCGCCGCGGGCCAGGGCGGCGATGCGCCCGGCGAGGATGGCGGCCTCGGCCACCCGCCCCGCGGCCACATCGTCGGCCGCGGGGGCGATGTGCAGCTCGGCGCAGAGCGGGTGGGGCGGCGCGGGCCGGCTGGCCTCGAGAGGCTCGAAGGGCACCTCGAAGGGCGCGAGCCCGGCGGGCCGGGCGAAGAGCCGGTCGCCCAGCGCGTTGACCAGGCCGACCAGGGCGGGGTGGCTGCGGAACGAGGCGCGCAGGGCCACGCGGGCGCCGCCGCCGGCGACGAGCTCGGCCTCGACGCGGCGGAACACGCTGACGTCGGCGCCGCGAAAGCGGTAGATTGACTGCTTGCCGTCGCCGACGACGAAGAGGGCGGGCGCGCCGGCAGCCGGGGCGGGCCCCTCGTCGAGCCCGGTCAGAGCGTAGACGATCGCGCGCTGGTCGTCGTTGGTGTCCTGGAACTCGTCCACCAGCACGGCGCGCAGCTCGCGGCGCCAGCGGGCGCGCACCTGGGGGTGCGCGGCGAGCAGCTCGCGGGCGCGGCGCTCGAGGTCGTCGAAGTCGAGCCGGTCGAGGGCGAGCTTGCGGCGGGCGTAGGCCGCGTCGGCGGCGCGGGCCAACTCGCGCAGAGCCAGGGTCACGACGGCGGCGCGGGCCTCGACGGCGGGGTCGGGGGCGAACTCGAGCAGGTCGGCCGCGCCCCTGTACGCCTCGCGCAGGGCGCGCAGGGCCGCCTTGGCCCTGGCGAGGGGCTCGTCGCCGCCCCAGGGCTTCTTGGCGCCGCCGCTCAGGTTGACCGCGCGCAGGGGGGCGAAGTCGGGCGCGGCGGGGTCGAGGGCGGCCAGCCAGGCGGCCACGGCGCGCGCCTGCTCGCCGATGCGGTCGCCGGCGGGGGCGGCGGGGGCCAGCTCGCGCAGCTCCGCGGCGGCGGCGGCCCAGGGGGGCGAGGCGAGCAGCTCCGCCACGGTCGCGGCCCGCGCCGCGGCCAGGTCGGCGGCCCAGCGGGCGCGCAGGGCGGGCGCGTCGGCTGGCGTAGCGGCGAGGGCGGCGCGCAGCTCGCCGCCGGCGCGCAGCATGGCGCCCAGGGCCTCGGCCAGCTCGGCGGGGGCGAACTCCTCGAGCAGGGCCGCGGGGACCTCGCCGGCGGCGGCGGCGGCCCTGAGGGCCTCGTCCACGCTCTCGGCGAT
>DAOLDO010000969.1:0-2691 GCA_035327325.1 Chloroflexaceae bacterium
GGCGGGGGGCATCTGTACGGCGACATAGGGTCGCTCCTTGGCGGAACAAGGTCGCGGAACGGCGGCGTTCAACCGGGCGGTGGCGCCGTCATTTGCAGGTAAAGGCGCGGCGATGAAAACCTGGCCAGGGGCGTGGCCGTCTACGCCTTACCATACGGGGGAGTTGCTTGGGGCTCAATAGGAATCTCGTCCTTTTGCACTACAGTACCACAAACGTCAAGGACTAGTAGCCCGCCGGGGCGTCGCCGAGGGCACGGCGCAGCCGTCGCGGGCCTGAAAGCCGGCACAGCGGCGGGCCGAAGGCGCGACAGGGGGCCGGAAGGGTCACGGAGCTGGCAAGCTTCTTGGGCTAGCCGAAGAAGGCGAAGACGAGGAGGATGAGGACAAGCATTGCGAGGAAGGCGATCAGGCAGATGGCGACCACGCGCTCCCAGTTGAAGAAGCGCCAGTCGGGGGGAATCTGGCGCTCGAAGCCGTAGATGGCGAGCTTATAGAGGCCGCCCTCGCCGGGCTTGCCGAGGTCGAAGACGACGTCGGTGACGGGGACGAGGCCGACCTCGAGCTCGGCGAGGGCGACGCGGGTCTCGTCGTCGCAGCGGGCCTCGGCCTGGCGGATCAGGGCGGCGACGGGTGCGACGAGGGACCACTCGGGGCGCATGCCGCCGCGCTGGCGCTCGGCGTAGACCAGCTCGGGCTTGCAGGCGCGGGCGAGCCAGGCCTCGGTGAGGGCGGGCAGCTCGTCGTGGGCCGTGAGGGTGTGGGCGGCGCGGCTCCAGGTGAACAGGCGGCGCTGGACGAGGCGCCCAATGCCGGCGCAGCGCTCGCAGGTGAAGCCGCCGCTGCCCTCGCAGTCGGGGCAGGGGGCGAGGACCTGCTCGGCGCGCGGGGCGGCGGTGGCGGCGGGCGCCCCGGCGCCGGCGGGGGCGATGGCGGTGGCCGTGGCGGCCGGACCCACGCCGGGGCGGGCGGCGGCCTGGCGGCTGACGTAGACGCGCTGCCTGCCCTCGCAGCGCGGGCAGACGGTGTGGCCCTGGCCCTTGCACGCCTTGCAGGCGACCACGCGGGTGGAGCCGGGCAGGCGCTGGCGGCCGCCTGGCTCGTCGGCGAAGCCCTCGGCGGGGGGGAGGGGCACGGCCCAGCGCTCGACCTCGGGCTCGAGGGGGAAGACCTGGGGCTTACGGTCGGGCTCCTCGTCAACCTCGGGGGCGCCGCGGCGCTCGTAGAGCACGCGCAGGGTGTAGAAGTAGAGGTTGCGGCTGCCGACCTTGTGCAGGCGGGCGAGGCGGCCGAGGAGCGGGCGGCGGCGCAGGCGGTCCTTGGCGGCCCAGGTATCGAGCAGGGCGGCGACGGCGGCGGGGCTGCGCAGCTCGTCGGCGCGGGCGTGGGCCCGGTCCACCACGGCGCGCTTGAGGTCGGGGCCGAGGACGGACTCGACCTCGTTGGGCTCGACGCCGCCGGCCTGGACCTCGACGGGGCGCTCGAGGGCGGGGGCGGCGGCGCCGAGGACCTGGGTAGCCCCCTGGTGGCGCTGGAGGATGCGGCGCAGATCCTCGACGGCGGCCCCGGCGCTCGGGTAGCGGCGCGCGGGGTCGGCCGCGAGCAGGGTGGCGAGGACGCGGTCGACGTCGGCGGGCAGATCCTTGACGCCGCGCTCCTTGATGGGGATGTGATCGCCGAAAGCGGCGGGCTCGGGGAGGCCGGGGCGCTCGGGCCAGGGCAGGGCGCCGCTGAGCATCTGGTAGAGCACGATGCCAAGGCAGAAGATATCGGAGAGGTGGGTGACGCTGGTGGCGGAGAGGGCGTGCTCGGGCGAGAGGTAGCCGGGGGTACCCATGATCAGGCGGTCCACGGTGATGGGCTGGCCGGGCTCGCGGGCGATGCCGAAGTCGGTGAGCAGGGCGCGCCCGCTCTGCTCCTCGAGCAGGATGTTAGCGGGGGAGATGTCGCGGTGGACGACGCCGAGGCTATGGGCGTAGTCGAGGGCGGCGGCGACCTGGGCGAAGATCGCGCTGGCCTCGTCGAGGGGCAGGCGGCCGCGCCGGTTGATCACCTGGCGCAGGGTGCCGCCCTCGATGTACTCCATCAGGGTGTAGAAGAAAGGGTCGAGGCGGCCGTAGTCGTAGAGCCTGGCGATGTTGGGGTGGCGCAGGCGGGCGGCGATGGCGGCCTCGCGCTGGAAGCGGCGCACCGTCTCGCGGTCCTGGGACATCAGGACCTTCACGGCGACCACGTGGTCCTGGAGGTGGAGGTGGCGGCCGAGCCAGACCTCGCTCGAGGCGCCGCGTCCGATCTCGCGCTCCAGCCTGTAGTTGCCGATCTGAGGGGGAACGGTCATGGTTTAGACCAACGACGAAGGACCATAGACCAAAGACGGTGCCTCTCGGCAGCCGTGCTGCACGCCAGGTTCTCAGACGCAGTATACAACAAACGTTCTATTTGTGGTGCGATGGGAGAAACCCGGATGCGTCATCGCCGGGCCTTCGTCCTCGGTCCTTGGTCTTTGGTCCTCCTACTCCGCGTAGCCGTGGGGGTGCGTGCGGTGCCACTCCCAGGCCGAGCCGATGATCGCCTCGAGGTCGGGGTAGCTGGGCTGCCAGCCGAGCTCCCGACGGATGCTGGCGGAGGAGGCGATCAGGGTGGCGGGGTCGCCGGGGCGGCGGGGGCCGACGACGTGGGGGATGGGGTGGCCGG
>DAOLDO010000970.1:0-2688 GCA_035327325.1 Chloroflexaceae bacterium
GGCGATCAGGCCAATGAGGAGCAGATACGCCTTGTTCGGCAGCGCTATCAGCTCGATCAGCCCGTTATAGTTCAGTATATGACCTGGGCTGGCCGCGTGCTGCGCGGTGACTTTGGCACCTCACACCGTTCCGAACGCCCCATTGCTCCCGACCTCGCACGGGCCTTTTTCGTGAGCCTGGCCCTTGCCAGCAGTGCAATGGTGCTCGCGATCGCCATTGGCGTGCCGCTCGGGATTATCGCAGCCATTCGGCGAGATGGCTTTATTGACCTCGTAGTTATGAGTCTGGCGAGCGCGGGAATGGCTATCCCAAGTTTCTGGCTAGCGCTCATCTTTATCTTGCTCTTCGCCCTTCAATTAGGCTGGCTCCCTTCATCCGGCTGGGACTCCTGGCGTCACCTTATCCTTCCTGCCGTCACCCTGAGTCTCTCACCGATGGCGTTGCTAGCCAGGATGACGCGGGCAGTGATGGTCGAAACGTTGCTCGAGGATTATGTGCGCACGGCGCGAGCCAAAGGCCTACCGGAACGGGTGGTGCTGCTTCGCCACGCGCTGCGCAACACGCTGCTGCCGCTCATCACGGTGATTGGGCTCAGGCTAGGGCTGTTGCTTGGCGGTGCGGTCATCACCGAAACCATCTTCGCTATCCCGGGCGTTGGCCGAACCATCGTCTCCGCCGTGAGTGCGCGCGACTATCCCGTCGTCCAGGCAGGCGTGCTGGTCATCGCTTTCCTGATTGCGGGACTGAATTTGCTTGTCGATCTGCTCTATGCAGTGTTTGACCCGCGGATTCGCTACCAATAGCCCACGCATATTTCGCTGCCTGATGTGAGCAGGACTCCCGTGAACGTAAAGCAATTGCTCGCCTCGCGATCTGGCATTGTCGGCATCACCATAGTCGCGCTGTTTGTGACGGTCGCATTGTTCGCACCGTTGATCGCGCCGCAGGACCCGCTGAGTCAGAACCTGCGTGACCGGCTCAAGCCGCCCGGATCGACCGGCTATCCTCTCGGTACTGATGAGTTGGGTCGCGATATTCTGGCACGCCTGATATACGGGGCACGCGTTTCGCTGACAGTTACCGCTGCGGCGCTGCTGTTCGGGACGCTGATCGGCATTCCGATCGGCCTTGCCTCCGGCTTCTACGGTGGGCCGGTGGAGGTCGTCCTGACACACATCGTAGATGTGCTGCTGTCGCTGCCACGTATCCTGGTCGCGATCTTACTGGTCGCCACCCTCGGGCTGGAATTCTGGGCGCTTGTGATCGCCATAGGTTTCCCAGATATCCCCATCTTCGCCAGAATTGTGCGTGCCTCGACCCTTAGCATCAAGGAGATGGACTACGTTACGGCATCGCGTGTTGTGGGTACCCGCGACGTCCAGATTCTGGCTCGTCACGTGCTGCCCAATTTGCTCGGCCCCATTATGGTTCAGGCGAGTTACTCCATGGCAGCCGCTATTCTTATCACCGGTGGCCTCAGCTTTCTCGGCCTGGGTATCCGCCCGCCTACGCCCGAATGGGGCGGGATGATGGCGGAGGGCCGGGCCCTCATGCGCACCGCACCGCACCTGGTGACGATACCGGGACTGGCCCTCGCGATCGTCATCCTGGGCATTAATCTGCTCGGCGACGCGCTCCGACAGGCCTACGACCCACGCTTCCGATCGACCAGTTCTTAACTTGTGTGTCCCTTCGTCTCTGTGGCCAGGCATGGCGCCATAAAGGTAGCGCCTTACCAGCAAGGAGGTTGTGCAATGCCGTTTCTCGAACAGCTGCCCTGGCAGGCTGCCGAACAGTATTTTCGTCAGAGTGACGCCGTAATCTTCGGCGTTGGCGCCGTGCATGGCCACGACCATATTCCGGCAGGGATCGACAACCTCTCGACTGACTACCTTGTGCGGGAACTTGAGCGGCGCACGGGCCTTCTGGTCGCCCCCACGCTCCCCTTCGGGCCAATGGCAAACTACATGGACTTTCCCGGCTGTATCTCGCCCCGCGTGGAGACCTTCAGGCAGTTTGTGCAAGAGGTAGTTGACGATCTGTATAAGTGGGGCGCCCGACGCATCTTTCTGGTCAATGGGCACGGCGGCAACACCGCACCATTGCTGGATATAAGCTACGAGGTGCGCAAGCGCAACGGCCTGATGCCGATCCTGGAATGGTGGCGTATTCTCGCTGGGATCAATCCTGACTTGAACCGGCAGGTGAATGCCCTGCCGCCGACTGCACAGGAGGGCCGGAAGGCCCGGACGCGGGGGATCGAGACGGCGGCCGCTCTCGTGCTCGCACCATCAGAGATGCCGATCGAGAGTCTGCGCGTCATCTATGCGCGCGAGCGCTTTCAGGGTTCCTTGAAGACAAACTTCGCGACTGGCATCAACTACCGCGGCTTTGTTGTACCGACCGCCCTGGGCTCCCGCGAGACGACTGAGATCGGCGAGGTAGGGAGCATGGCCACCGAAGCGCTCGGGCGCGCAATACTGGACGAGTGCCTGGATTATATGGCCGGATTTATTCAAGAAGTTTGCAGTCAGCCGCTGCCGCCATACCTCGACCGCTGAGTCTGTGCCTGGACCGACAGATAGTTCACTCCGCCATCCCTAGCGTACCGCGTGCTGGCGGGAGACCAGTTAGCTCGAGCCGGTTACTGTGCAGCGGCAAGGATGCGCGGGGGCCTCAGGTCCCAC
>DAOLDO010000971.1:0-2687 GCA_035327325.1 Chloroflexaceae bacterium
GGCCCTCTACGACGACGGCGAGGTGCTCGACCCGGCGGCCCCGGCGCGCCCCGCCGCCAACGAGCGCGAGGTGCGCCTGGCCATCCCCTTCCTCGACGCGAAGCTGCTCGACATCGCCCTGGCGAGCGAGGAGGTGGTGGTGCGCCACGGGCAGCTGCGCCGCCACGTGCTGCTCCCCGGCCTGGTGAGCGGCGGGCGCCTGCGGGCCAAGGTAGACCCCGACGAGGTCCTGCGCCTCTGGGTAGAGTAGGCTGGAGTAGGCGTATGATTGCGACGAAGCAGGCCGCCCCGACAGCCAAATACACCACCTACAGGTCCGAGGTGGCCGCGAAGCTGGCCGGCAAGCTCAGCCCTCGCGAGCGGCGGCGCCTCGAGGCCGAGCAGGCTCTGATCGGGCGGGCCCGCTTTGTGGAGCTCAATGGCGTCGTCCACCACTACCTCGACGTGGGCCCCGCCGACGGCGAGCCCCTCGTGCTCGTGCACGGGTGGGACTGCTCGGCCTACTGGTGGCACCACATCATTGACCCCCTGGCGGCCGTCGGCTACCGCGTGATCTGCTACGACCTCAAGGGCCACGGCTTCTCCGACAGCGACCCGCGCCACGGCTACACGGTGACCGGCTTCAGCGATGACCTGCGGGCCCTGGCAGAGGCCCTTGAGCTGCCGGCGCAGCACGTGGCGGCCTTCTCGCTCGGGGCCTTCGTGGCCCTGCACTACGCAGACGCCCACCCCGAGCAGGTGCGCTCGCTCGCCTTCTTCAACTTCAGCCTGATCCCGTACAGCCGGGCCGCCTCGGCGATCATCCCGGGGATGCTCGACACGGTGTTCAACCGGGTGCTGCGCCCGATCGAGCGGCGCGGCCTGTGGTGGATCCCCTACATCTACGCCCTGGCGGTCCTGGCGAAGAACACCGCCCCCGTCAGCGACGTGAAGCTGGCGACCCTGAGCCTGCGCTGCTGCGACCCCCAGGCCGTGCGCGTGTCGGCGCAGGAGCTGGCCCGGCGCGAGGTGCTCGAGGCGGTCCCGCTCCAGATGGGCCGGGTGGCTCAGCCGACTCTGCTGGTGGCGGGCGCCGGCGACCCGATCATGCGGCCCCAGGGGGGCCGGAAGCTGATGGAGCTGGCCGCGAACGGCCAGTTCCTTGAGGTGCCGCGCTGCGGCCATCTCATCCTGTTCGAGCTGCCGGAGCAGGTGATCCAGATCCTCAGACTCTTCTTGCGCGGAATTCGGTAGGGACCTTGAGGGCGGGCGCTCCCTCCCTGAAACCCTGCCCAGAGGGCACAGCTATGCAACTCCTCCTCAGGGCGAACGGCCAGCAGGCGACGATCACTATGGACAGCGCGGGCGACCAGGTGCTGGTCGTGGGCGAGCACCGCTACAGGCCCGCCCAGATCGCGCGCAAGGTGCGCCGCCACGCCACGGCGATGTGGGGGAGCGAGCTGAGCCCCGAGATCCTCAACGAGCGCCTGACCTTCGAGGCCCTCGACAGCGGGCGCCCCACAGGCCCGTGGACCGATAGCGGCAGCTTCTCGCCGCGCAGCGGGTCGTTCGTGAGCCTGGGGCGCTGGGACGAGGACGGCACGGTCGGCATCGCCCTGCACGAACTCGCCCACGAGATGCACCTGCGCCGGGGCGGCTACGACGCCGCAGACGGGGTCGTGCGCGAGGCCGTCTCGCTGCTTGCCGAGCGCGAGGCCGGGCTCGAGCGCACGTTCGAGCGCGAACCCTACTACACCGCCAGCAACCTGGTGGAGCAGCTCATCAGCCTGAGCAGCTTCCGCAGACTCCCCTTCAGCAAGCGCTGGAACGAGCTGATGGAGGTCAGCAGCGACTCGGGGCTGTCGGACCTGCTCAACTTCTACCTGGACAGCAGCGAGCGCCTGGGGCTCGGCAAGTGGCTCAAAGCCTACACCGACGAGGTGGAGCTGCGCGACTGGCTGATGGGCAAGCTGGCCGTCACCAGCCTGCGCTACAGCCTCGAGCTGCGGCGCCAGCTGATCGGCTGCCTGGTGAGCTGCGACAAGGGGACGCCGGCCGACCAGCTGGCCTACGTGCTGGACTCGATCGTCGCCCTCGACCGGCGCTACCCGGGCGACGACCTGGAGCGAATTATAGACTTCTGCTTCGCGCCCCACAGACGACAGAAGCGCCGCCTCTTCGCATTTGGCTGACAGCGGCCACAGCCGGGCCTGGGCGCCCGACGCGCCACCTGAAGATGAGAGGATACGCCGATGGCCAGGTCAAGTTCGTACAGCTGGATGCCGGGCTGGCTGCGCAGGTTCATGAACCTCGACGACGAGCTCCCCGGCTACGGCCCGAGCGGCTATAGCGACCAGGGCGACTACGCGCCGCCCGCGCGGCAGAGCTTCAGCGCGCCGCCGCCCGCGGCCCCGCGCTACACGCCGACCTTCACGCCCTCCGCCGGGACCGGCGAGGCGCCCTGGCGCTCCACGGAGAGCAGGCCGCAGCCGGTAGCTGGGGCGAGCCGGCCGCCCGACCCGGTCGCCACGCCGCCCGCCGCGCCCCGTGGGGTCGGCGCGGCGCCCCCCCCGGCCCCGCCGCGCACGGTCGGAACCACAGGGACGGCGCAGCCGGGCGGGACGGTCAGCCCCGGCGGCGATGTGCCGCGGGTGGCCACGGAGGGCTACGTGCAGCCCGTCGGCTACATGCTGCGCTCGTACGCCCGC
>DAOLDO010000972.1:0-2686 GCA_035327325.1 Chloroflexaceae bacterium
ACCAGGTGGGGTGGGGGCGACGGCGTGGGGCGGGGCGACCACGTGGGGCGGGGCGACCACGTGGGGTCGCCCCTACGGCGCTGGTGGGGCGACCGGCCGTGTGACGGGGGTTGGCAGGGACACGGTGAAGCGGCTCCCGCCGCCCTCGCGGCGCTCGGCGCGCACGCTGCCGCCGTGGAGGTGCACGATCTCCTTGACCACGAACAGCCCGATGCCCATGCCGCCGATCTCGCGCGGGTCGGCGTTGGGCGCCCGGTAGAAGCGCTCGAACAGCCGCGGCAGGGCCTCGCGCGGGACGCCGATGCCCCGGTCGCTCACGCTGACCCAGACCTCGCCGCCGTGGTCGGTCACCTCGACGGCGATCGGGCCGCCGGCGGGGCTGTACTTGATCGCGTTCTGGAGCAGGTTCTGGAGCACCTGCTCCAGGCGCAGCTCGTCGCCCTCCACCACGAGCCCCGGCTCGGGGGCGACGCAGGCGATCTGGTGGCGCTCGCTCGTAGGCTGGAGCTCGGCGACGACGCGCCTGGCGAGGGCGCAGAGGTCCACGGGGGCGATGGTCAGGCTGAGCTGCCCGCGCTCGAGGCGGGAGATGTCGAGCAGGGTCGCGATCATGCGGTCGAGCCGGCGGGTCTGCTCGACGATGACCCGGATTGTGTGCTGGTCCTGCTCGGGGAGCAGGGCGGCGCGGGCGACGCGGCGCTGGAGCAGCTGGGCCTGGAGCAGCAGCGAGGTGAGGGGCGTCTTGAGCTCGTGGGAGGCGACCGAGAGGAAGATATCGCGCAGCCTGATCGCCTCCTCGGCCTCGGCGCGGGCCCGCTGCTCGCTGGCGAGGAGCGCGGCGCGGGCGGCCTGGGCGCGCTCGCGCTCGCTGATGTCGCGGAACACGAGCACCACGCCGATCACGTGGCCCCGGGCGTCCCTGATCGGCGCGCCGCTGTCGTCAATCGGGCGCTCGGCGTCGTCGCGCGCGAGCAGGACGGTGTGATTCGCCAGGCCGACGATGGCCCCGCGGCGCAGCACCTCGCGCACTGGCGAGACGACCTCCTGGCGCGTCGTGGCGTGGACGATGCGGAAGACCGTCTCGATCTGCTGGCCCACGGCCTCGGCGGCCGGCCAGCCCGGGAGCTGGGCGGCCACGGCGTTGATAAACGTGATCCGCCCCTCCGTGTCGGTCGCGATCACGGCGTCGCCGATGCTGGCCAGGGTGACCTGGAGCTGCTCGCGCTGGGCCTGGGCGGCCCGCTCGGCCCTGCGCCGGGCCTCGCTCATGCTGATGATCAGGAGCGAGACGACGCCGAAGCCCACCAGGCGCAGAGCGCCGAGGCGGTTCACTTCGAGGCTGCCGAGGGGCGGGATGAAGAAGTAGCTGACCGCGACCGCCGAGAGGAAGATGGCGAGCAGCGCCGGGCCCGCCCCGCCGAACCACGCGCTGAACACGACGGCGGCGAAGAACAGGAGGAAGGGGTTCTCCTGGACCAGGGCCCGCAGCAGCACCGAGAGCAGCAGCGCGGCGCCGACGGAGGCCACGGCGACGCCGTAGCGGAGGGGGCGCGAGCCGCCTCCGGCGTGAGCTGTGAGGCGAGACGCTTGACGCACGCTTCCTCGTTGGCGGGCGCAGCCCGCGCAGCCAGGCGCAGCGCGGCGACGCTCGGCGCGCCATGGCGCTGCACAACACGGAAGATGGGCCGGAGCCACATTGTAGCGCAAGAATGGTTTCCGTGGGCCCGATTTGCCGCCCGCGCCCCGGCCCGGTACAATGGGCTGTGCCGTCCTCCCGAAGCTATGGAGCCCGCATGACCTTCCCAGCGCGGCGACGCCCGCCGGCCAGCCGTGTCTCGCAGCCCCGCCCCGCCGCGCCCGCCGCGAGGCCCCTGTGAGCAGCCTGCTCTACCCGGCGGGGTCCGCGCGCGGCCGGGGCGCCGCCGGGTTCTGGCTCGACGACCTGGCCCTCGAGCCCCTGGTGCGGGCCCTGGCCCTGAGCCAGCGCCACGCGGCGGCCACGCGCGGGGTGCTCGCCGAGCTGTGCGCCGACCCGGCGACGATCGGCTACCGGCAGGACGTGCTCGACGACCTGCTGGCCCGCCCAGCCCTGGCCGCCGCCCTCGAGGCGCTGCTGCCCGCCGTCGCGGGGGCCGCCACGGCGGGCACGAGCCGCTGGGCGGGCGAGGCCGGCCTGTTCCAGATTGCCGGGCGCCTGGCCGAGCTGGAGGCCTACGCCGACGCCGTGTCCGGGCTGCTCGCCGCCCTCGACGGCGCCGACCCGCCCCTCGCGGCCGAGGGCTGGCTGGCCCTGCGCGCGGGCCTGGCCGAGATCGCCGCAGGGGCCGAGTTCCAGGCCCTGGCCGCCGAGCTGCCGGCCCTGCGCGCCCGGCTCGAGCGGGCCGGCAGCGTCACCCTCGGCATCAACCTCGACCCGCAGCTGCGCCCCGAGAGCGCCACCCTGCTCGCGGTGAACCCCGAGCGCTTCGGCGGGCCCCGCTCGCTGCTCGGCCGGCTGCTCGGCGGCGAGCGCGATCGGCGGGGGCGGGCGGCGCCCCCCCGCCCCCGCCGGGCGCGCCCACCCCCAACCCCATCATCATCCGCGTGGCGCAGATCCTCCAGACGCTGGTCGGCATGAGCGGCGTGTTCGCCATCGCCATCTTCGTCTACGCCTGCATCACCATGCTCCTGAACATGGGCAACGAGG
>DAOLDO010000973.1:0-2686 GCA_035327325.1 Chloroflexaceae bacterium
AGATGCTCAAGGTGGTCGTCCCCGCGATGAAGGCCGCCAACCCGACGATCAAGGTGCTCAACGGCGGCCTGCTGCTCGACCGCCCCTACAAGGAGGGCGACGGCTCCAGCACCCTCGGCCGCTTCTTCGAGGGCGTGCTGGTCGCCGGCGGCGGCCCACACATTGACATCGTCTCGTTCCACACCTACGTCTTCTTCCGCGCGGCCGGGCAGCCGGCCCTCGGCCCCCGCGAGGACTGGCGCGTGGCCTACCTGCGCGACCTGATGCGCCGCTACCAATTGCCCGAGCGCCCCATGATGCGCACCGAGTCCGCCCTGCTTTGCGTGGCCGTCACCCCGGAGTGCCGCTGGGCCCAGGCCGACCTGGTGGGGCGCACCTACGCCCACACAGTGCGCGACGGGCTCATGGCGACAGTCTGGTACATCTACGACAACGACAGCTTCCACAACACGGCCCTGATCGAGCCATCGGACGTCTGGGTGCCCCGGCCGGCCTACTTCGCCTACCGCCACACCGCCAGGACGCTCAGCGGCGCCTCCTACGTGGGCCCCATCCCCAACCTGCCCGCCGCCGCCGAGGGCTACGTGTTCAGAAACGGCGCCCAGACGATCTACATCTACTGGACCGACAGCCCCGCCGGCGTGCGCTTCGCCATCCCCGTGCGGCCCGGCGCCGGGGTCATCTGCACCGACCGCGACGGCGGGCGCATGCCCTGCGCCCCCGCCGGCGGCGCCCTCGCCTTGACCGCCCAGATCAGCCCCGCCTTCGTGACCGTCGGGCCGTAGGGCCCCCGGGAAAGCAACCTGCCCGCGGGCGGGCGGCTGAGCAGGCGACGCGCCCGGGCGGGCCGCCGGGCCGCAGGATGGCCACACGCCGATGAAGATGCTGCCGCGGACCATGCGCAAGCGCCTGCAGGCGACCCCGCTGCTCGCCAGGCTCGTCGGCAATACGAGCTGGCTCTTCGGCGACCGCGTCGTCGCCCTGCTCCTCAACACCTTCACCGGGATCTGGCTGGCGCGCTACCTCGGGCCGGAGCAGTTCGGCTTCTACAGTTTCGCCCTGGCCTTCGTCGCCCTGATCGCCGCCATCGCCACCATTGGCGTAGACGGGATCGTCACGCGCGACCTCGTCAACCGGCCCGCCTCCGCCGGCGAGCTCCTCGGCACCAGCTTCGGCATGCGCCTGGCCGCGGGCCTGGCCGCGATCGCCCTGGCCGTCGGCGCCGTGATCTGGAGCCGCCCGGCCGACCCCCTGGCCCACGCGATGGTGGCGATCGTGGCCCTGACCCTGATCTTCCGGCCCCTCGACGTGATTGACGTCTGGTTCCAGGCCCGGCTCCAGGCCCGCTACGCCGTCGTCGTGCGCGCCGTCACCCTGACCCTCATGACGGCGCTCAGGGTCGGGCTGATCCTGATGGGCGCCCCCCTCGTGGCCTTCGCCTGGGCCATGCTCGCCGAGGTGGCCCTCACGGCCTGCGGGCTGGCCGCGGCCTACCTGCTGCGCGGCCAGTCTTTCGGCGCCTGGCGCTTCAGCCCGGCCCGCGCCGGCGCCCTGCTGCGCGAGGGCTGGCCCCTGATCGTGGGCGGCGTCTCGGTCACGATCTACATGCGCTTCGCGCCCGTGCTGCTCGGGCAGCTGCTCGACAACGAGGCCGTCGGCCTCTACGCCGTCGCCCAGCGCCTCTCCGAGACGACCTACTTCATCCCGACGGCAATCATGTCGTCGCTGACGCCGGCCCTGATCGCGGCCAGGCAGGGCGACAGGGCCCACTATCTCAGGCGGGTTCAGCGGGTCTACAACCTGATGGTGCTCGTCGCCCTCGCCATCACCGTCCCCGCGAGTCTGCTCGCCGCGCCGGCGATCGCCCTGCTCTTCGGCGCCCACTACGCGCCCGCCGGCCCCATCCTCTCGCTCCACGTCTTCGGGCTGGTCTTCGTCGGCCTGGGCGTAGCCCAGAGCACCTGGGACATCAACGAAGGCTTTATGCGGGCCAATATGCTGCGCACCGTCGGCGGGGCCCTGGTCAACGTGGCCCTCAACCTGCTGCTCATCCCGCGGCTCGGGGGCGTCGGCGCGGCCATCGCCACCGTCGCCGCCCACGCCAGCGCGGCCTGGCTCCTGAACCTCCTGCACCCCTCCCTCTGGCCCAACTTCCGGCGCCAGACACGCGCCCTGCTGCTCGTGGACCCCGTGCTCGCCCTCGGGCGCCGCGCCAGGATCTGAGGCCCTATGCGCATGCTGATCCTCGACACCTACTACCCCGCCTTCCAGCGCGCCTTCTACGCCGCCAGGCCGGGGCTCGAGCGCGAGCCCTACGCCGCCCAGTGGCGCGCGCTCCAGGACGCCTACTTCGGCACGGCCGACTTCTACTCGTTCAACCTCGAGCGCCTGGGTCACCAGGCCCACGAGGTGGTGGTGAACTGCGCCCCCCTCCAGCTCCAGTGGGCGCGCGAGCACGCCCCGTGGCTGGCGCGGGCCTTCCCCCTCACCGGCGGGGACCGGCGCGCGACCGCCGCCTGGCAGCTCGCCGTCGCCTGCGCCCAGTTCGCCTGGTACCGGCCCGACGTGCTCTACGTGCAGGACCTCGCGGCGACCCCGGCCCCCCTGCTCGCGGCGGCGCGCGCGTGGGCCCGCCTGGTCGCCGGCCAGACGGCCTACGAGCTGCCCAGGCGGGTGAGCCTGCGCG
>DAOLDO010000974.1:0-2685 GCA_035327325.1 Chloroflexaceae bacterium
AGACATCGTTCAGCTTGAGCAGGCAGAGGCCCAGCGCGAGGCCGACCAGGGCCGGGCCCGCCTCGAGGCCACGCGGGGCGAGGTCGCCGCGCTCGACGCCGGCCTGCCGCCCCTGCGCGCCGCCGCGGCCCGCGCCGAGACCCTGGCCGGCCAGCTCGAGCAGGCCGCCGCCTGGCGCGCCGAGCTGGAGCGGGCCCGCGCCGCCCGCGCCGACCTCGAGGCCCAGATCCGCGCCAAGGAGTTCGAGCCCGCCGCCCAGGCCGAGCTGGCCGCGCTCGAGGCGGACCTCGCCGGCCTCGGCGACCCCGACGAGCTGGCCCAGGCCCGGGCCATGCTCGACGAGCGCCTCGCCGAGCTCGACCAGCGCCTCCAGGAGCGCGGCCAGATCGAGGGTGGCCTCGACCACCAGCGCGAGGCGCTCAGACAGGCCGAGGCCGCCGCCTCGGCCCTGCCCGCGGCCGAGGCCCGCGCCGCCGAGCTGGCCGCCCGCGTCGAGGCCGGCGACTACGCCCCCGAAGTGCGCAAGCGGGGCCGCGAGGTCGAGGCCGCCATCGCCGACCTCGGCTACAGCGACCAGGCCCGCGAGGCCGCCCAGGCGTCCGCCCGCGCGCTGGCCGACTGGGAGCGCGAGGAGCGCGAGCTGCTCCTCGCCGAGCAGCGCCTCGGCGGCGACCGCGAGGGCCTGGGGAAGAGCGAGCTGCTCCAGCGACGCGCCGACGAGGAGCTCGAGCGCCTCGCCCGCGAGGACGCCCTGCTCGCCGAGGCCCTGCGCGGCCTGCCCGCCGCCCTCGCCCGCGCCGACGAGCTGCGCGCCGGGCTCGAGGACGCCCGCCGCGCCCTCAGCGCCGCCCAGAAGGACCTGGGCGAGAAGCAGGCCTACCTCAAGCGGGCCGAGCAGGCCGCCGCCCAGCTCGAGGAGCAGCGCGGCCAGGAGCGGGCCCTGGTCGAGCGGCAGGGCCTCTTCGCCGAGCTGGCCGAGGCCTTCGGCAAGAAGGGGGTCCAGGCCATGCTGATCGAGACGGCCATCCCCCAGATCGAGGACGAGGCCAACCGCCTGCTCGGCCGCATGACCGACGGCCAGATGCACCTCAGCTTCGAGATGCAGCGCGACACCAAGAAGGGCGACACCGTCGAGACCCTCGAGATCAAGATCGCCGACGCCCTCGGCACCCGCGTCTACGACGCCTTCAGCGGCGGCGAGGCCATGCGCGCCAACTTCGCCGTGCGTATTGCCCTCTCGCGCCTGCTCGCCCGCCGCGCCGGCGCCCGCCTCGAGACCCTGGTGATTGACGAGGGCTTCGGCACCCTCGACGCCCTCGGCCGCGAGCGCATGGTCGAGGCGATCACCACCGTCCAGGACGACTTCCGCCGCATCATCGTGATTACCCACATTGACGAGCTCAAGGAGCGCTTCCCCGCCCAGATCGAGGTCACCAAGACCGCCGCCGGCTCCCGCTGGGAGCTTCGGTGAGCGTCTCCCGGCGCTGGTTCCGCTCTTGCTACCCCGCTCGGCAGAGCCGCTGAGCAGAGAGGAGGCGAGAGCCATGCCCGACTACCGCGAGAGCATCACCGTGGACGCGCCGCCGCAGGTGGTCTACGACCACTGGCGCCGCTTCGAGGACTACCCGGCGTTCATGAGCGACGTGGCCGAGGTGCGCGACCTCGGCGGCGGGCGCCTGGTCTGGCGCGGCCGCGTCGGCGACGACGACGCCGTCTGGGAGACCGAGCTGACCGACGACGCTCCTGGCGAGCGCCTCGCCTGGCGCAGCGTCAGCGGCGCGCCCCTGGCCGAGACGGTCGAGCTGGCCGAGATGGGCGGCGGGCGCACCCGCGTCACCTGGACGCGCCGGCGCGAGCGCGAGCAGGGCGACCTGGGCGAGCTGTTCATGGGCGCCTTCGGCCACGAGCCCGCCGCGCTCAAGGGCAACCTCGAGCTGTTCAAGCAGCGCGTCGAGGGCCGCGCCGCCGTCGCCGCGGCCACCGGGGACGCGCGCGAGCGCTCCGTCGGGGCGACCGATGACGGGGGCGCGGCCGTGGCCCGCGGCGAGGCGCCGGGCGTCGGCCCGGCCGTCGGCGCCGAGACGGCGACGGGCGAGGGCCCCACCCTCGGCGCCGGCATGAGCGCCCCGGGCGCGGTCACGTCCACGCCCGAGCCCCTGCCCCCCGGCTACACCGGCAACCGCGGCACGGCCAGCGCGCCTTCAGACGGCGCGGGCATCAGCCAGCGGGGCGGCGGCACCGGCGGCATGGGCGGCGGCGGCTCGACCGGCGACGACAGCGGCACCGGCGGCACCGCCAGCGGCCTCGGCCTGGGCGCCTCGGGCGGCACCGTCGCCCCGGACGCCGGCCGGCGCGAGGACGCCCCGCCCCCCGTCGGCGGCGTGGCCGTCAGCCAGGGCCGCGGCGGCGACCTCGGCACCACCGAGGAGGGCATGGGCGACGAGCGCACCGGCATGTCCGGCGGCACCTTCGGCGGCAGCCGCGAGAGCGACGTCGGCCCCGGCCTCAACGACGGCATGCGCGGCGGCCACGGCGCCGACGCCTCGGGCGCGATGGGCCAGGCGCGCGACCGCGACCGCGAGGACGACGAGGACGAGACCGGGAGGCCCCGCGACCGGGAAGCCAGGCGTTAAGGCAAGGTTCCAGAAGGGCGTATGCCGCTTGACGGTCGCTCCGGACCTCACC
>DAOLDO010000975.1:0-2684 GCA_035327325.1 Chloroflexaceae bacterium
CGGCGCACCGCCTCGCGGATCTGCTCGGTGAGGCCGGCGGGCCAGCCCTCGCGCTGCCGGCGGCGGGCGCCGTCGGTCTCCTCGGTCTGGTCGTGGAAGAGGATCTGCTGGGTCGGGTAGGGCAGGTCAATGCCGTTGGCGAGGAGCCGCTCCTTGATCGCCTGGAGCACGCGGTCCTGCATATCGAGGGCGTCGGCGCGGCGGGGCGGCTGGATCCACCAGCGGGCCCGGACGCTGACCGCGCTGTCGCTCAGCCCGACGACGAGGGCGTCCGGCGGCGGGTCCTGCAGCACCCCGTCCACGCCGCGGATCGCATCGAGGACCAGCTCGCGGGCGCGGCCGATGTCGTCGCCGTAGCCGATGCCGACGTCGAACTGGAGGCGGCGTTTGTCAAAGGCGGTGTTGACCGTCACGGCGTTGGTGAACAGCTCGGCGTTGGGGATGACCACGCGCCGCCCGTCGTAGGTGCGGATCGTCGTGGCGCGCACCTGGATGTCCTCGACCGTGCCCTCGAACTCCTTGTAGACGATCTGGTCGTTGATGCGGAAGGGCTCGGTGAGCAGGATCAGGATGCCGGCCAGGAAGTTCTGCGCGATGTCGCGGAAGGCGAAGCCGACCACAATGCCGCCGATACCGAGGGCGCCGAGCATGTCGGCGGGCGAGAGGCTGGGGAAGATGATCGTCAGGGCCACCAGGGCGCCCAGGAAGATGCCGGCGCCGTAGGCCAGCCGACCGAGCACCAGCCCCAGGTTGCGGTGGCGCCGGCGCTCCTCGCTGAAGCGGCGCGCCAGGCCGCGCAGCCCGCGCGACGCCAGCACGAAGAGCACGAAGACGAGCAGCCCCACGACCAGGTTCGGGAGCAGGATCAAGGTGTAGTCGAGCATGCCCTGGAGCTGCTCCCGCATCGGGGTCAGGTCCACGTCGTCTCCTCCGTGAAGCTCAGCCCGGCGCCCGGCGCGCCGGCGGATCAGGGTCCCTGGTCGCTCGTCGCCTCGACGCGGCTGGCCCCGGCCGGCGGATCGGGGGTGAGCCCGAGGGCGGCCAGGCAGAGGGGGGCGACGTCAACGGTGCGCGGGTGGGCGGGCATGGCTACGCCGGGCGGCGCGCCTGCCAGCAGCAGGGGCACCAGCGAGTCGCAGGCGTGGAGCGCGCCGTGGGAGCCGCCCCCCGCGTGGATCTCGCGGCTCATGGTCGAGCGGAGGTGCAGCGAGTAGCCGGGGCGAGCCGTCACCCAGAGGGGGCCGGCGCCCTCGTGGTCGAGGCCGGCGGCGACGCGCTCGAAGGCGTTGGGGTAGTCGGGGAAGCTGAGGCGGCCGGCCTCGTCGCGGCGCCCGTCAACCGCCGTCAGGTCGCCCGCCCAGCTCCACGGCTGCCCGTAGGCGTCGGGGGCCGTCTGGTCGCCGCCGGCGCCGGGCCAGAAGCGCAGCCGCCCCCGGTCGCGGGTGAGCACGACGTACCCCGGGTCGTCCGAGCCCAGGTCGCACGGGCGCCAGAACACCTGGTCAATTCGCTCGTCGGCGAGCAGGGCGGCGGCCACGCGCTCGGCCTCGTCGGGCGTGGGCCTGCGCAGGTAGATCTGGGCGGCGCGCAGGTTCAGGCAGACCATCAGGTCGTCGTCGTCGCCCCACTGGGCGCCGTGGTCCGCGACCGTGTGCTCGGGCAGCAGCTCGTCGAGGGTGATGCCCGCCTCGTCGCCCTTGAGGATGTCGCAGTGGGAGTGGTCGCCGGTGACGAGGAGGCAGTAGCGCTCAAGCAGGCCCTCGACGCCGCCGAGGGCCGCGGCCAGATCGCCCAGGTAGCCGTCAACCTTGCGCACGCACGCGAGGGCCTCGACGGGGCCGACCTGGTGGCTCTCGAAGTCGTTGTCGGGGAAGTAGGCCACGGTGAGCTCGGGCAGGGTGTCGGTGCGGGCCAGGTGCAGCAGCACCTCGGCGGTATGCTCGTCGTCGAAGCCGAAGCGATGCATGATGCCGCGGGCGTCCCGGGGCACCTCGCCGCCGCCGTCGAGGCCCCGGGCGGCGAAGTCGCCGAGCAGGAGGCCCGTGGGGCCGGCGACGGTCTTCGTGGACGGCATGCCGGGGAGCAGGCGCAGGAGCAGGGGGGCGCGCAGCTTGTGGGCCACGTCGCCCCGGTAGAGCAGATTGTTGAGCGAGGCGGCCCGCATGCCGGCCCGCTCGACCCGCTCGAACAGGGTGGTCGTCTGGAGGCGGCGGTGGTTGAGCTGGTAGAGGAAGTCCTCGACAAAGTCGGCCAGGCCCTCGCGCAGGATGGTCCAGACATCGGTGCTGTAGTAGATCACCCGCCCCTGCTCCTCGTCGTGCCAGGAGGCGCCGGCGATGCCGTGGCGGCTGGGGTAGCAGCCGGTGAGCAGGGTGGCGGTGGCGGCGGGGGTGATCGAGGGGAACATCGAGACGCAGCCGGGGTGGAGGGCGCCGGCGCGGGCCAGGGCCGCCAGGGTGGGCAGCTCGCCGCGCTCGATGGCCGGCACGACGACACGGGCCGTGAGGGCATCGACGATGATCAGGATGACGGGCTTCACCCGGGGCTCCTTTCTGCGATGGCCAGGAACAGGAGCGATCTCCGCAGAAGTCGTGCCAGGGGGGCGGGGGGGGCGGGGCGAGCACGCCGGGTCGCCCGTACGTGCCAGGGGAGCGGGGGGGGCGGGGCGAGCACGCCGGGTCGCC
>DAOLDO010000976.1:0-2676 GCA_035327325.1 Chloroflexaceae bacterium
CGATCGAGGCGGCGGGCCGCGCCTACCTGGCCGTCGGCATCACCAGCGTGCTCGAGCCGGGGCTGCGCCCCCAGGAGCTGCGGGCCTACATGCGCGCCCGCCGCGAGGGCCGGCTGCCCGTGCGCGCCAACCTCATGCCCTCCTGGCACGGCTTCCACGACGACGAGGGCGCCGCGGCCCTCGACGCGCGGGCCGCCGAGCCGGGCGTGCTCAGCGGCCTCGGCGACGAGTGGCTGCGCCTCGGCGGCCTGAAGATGGCCGTGGACGGCGGCACCACCTCGCGCACGGCCTGGATGTTCCAGCCCTTCCTCGGCGAGGAGACGGTCCACGACTACAACCGGCTCGACCCCGAGGACCTGCGCGAGTTCTTCGCCAGGGGCCACGCCCTCGGCTGGGACATCGGCATCCACGCCATCGGCGACCGGGCCCACCACGAGGCGGCCGCCGCCTTCGCCGACGTGCTCGAGGCGGCGCCCCGCGAGCACCGCCACAACCTCATCCACGGCTACTTCGCCAGCGAGCAGAGCCTCCGGCAGATGGCCCGCCACGGCCTCGCCGTGGTCATCCAGCCAACCTTTATCTACTTCGAGGGCGACGACCTGTTCCGCGACGTCGGGCCCGAGCTGGCCCACCGCTACAAGCCGGCCCGCACCTACCTGGACCGCGGCATCAGGGTGGTCGCCACCAGCGACATCCCCAGCACGGTGCACTACAACCCCTTCGTCGGCCTCTACAGCCTGGTGACGCGGCGCACATGGCGGGGCACCCCGATCGCCCCCCAGGAGGCGATTAGCCGCGAGGAGGCCCTCCACGCCTACACGGCGGCGGGCGCCTGGCTGACCCGCGAGGAGGGCGAGAAGGGCCCCCTCGCGCCGGGCTTCCTGGCCGACCTCGCCGTGCTCGACCGGGACTACTTCGGCTGCCCCGAGGAGGAGATCAAGGCGGTCCAGGTGGACCTGACTGTTATCGGTGGGCGCGTGGCCTACAGGCGCGCCGGGGCCTGACCCTGCCCCTCGGCGCCGCCGGGGTAGCGCGGCCCGAGGGGCTGGTACAGCTCGAGCAAGTTGCCGTCGGGGTCGCGGAAGAAGGCGATGCGCGCCCGCGGCGCCTCGGGGGGGAAGGGCTCGGGCGGGCTGTGGAACACAACGCCCCCGGCCTCGAGGGCGGCCACGGCGGCGTCGAGGTCGGCCACCTCGAGGGCCAGGTGGTTCCAGCCCTGGCCCCGCGGCTCGGCGGCGCCCTCGCCGCCGACCAGCTCGAGCACCGTGCCCCCCGCGTCCAGGAAGACGATCGGGTGGCCCTCGAAGCGGCCCACCTCCTCCAGGCCCAGCACGCCCGTGTAGAAGGCGTGGAGACGCTCGAAGTCGGCGGTGTACAGGGCCACGTGGTGGGCGCCGACGATCAGCTCGCGCATGTGTAGATCCTCGCTCTGCGTTGCCGGGCCTGGAGTATAGCACGCCCCGCCGGGCGCCGGGGCCGGCGGGCGCGCGCTCACCGGGCGGCCGGCCCGCGCGCGGGCCGGTAGCCGCGGGGCGCGCGCCGGGGGCCGCGCTGCAGCCAGTGCAGCAGCGCGCCGGCGGCGGCGAGGGCCACGAGGTGGGCGACGTAGAGCCAGAGGCCCGGCCCCGTGGTCGTCAGGTCGCTGTGGTGGACGATGAGCGCGGCCAGGGCGAGCGCCGCGGCGCCAATCAGCATGCGCGGCAGGATGGCCAGCCGCCCCCAGTCGCCGTCGGCCAGGAACCAGAGCAGCCCGACGCCGAAGGCGGCGAACCAGGCGGCGAAGACGCGCAGCGTCAGCGGGGTGATCGGCCACGGCCAGGCCGCCACCGCCGGCGCCGGCCAGATGATCAGCGCCGCCCCCGCCCCGACCAGCAGCGCGCCGGTGCCCACGGCCAGGGCCCGGGCGGCCGGCGCGACCGGCTCGCGCACCTCCCAGCTGGCGCCCAGGCGCTCCTGCGCCGCGTAGACCGCCAGGGCCAGCGGCGCGGCGCCGAGGTAGACGGCCAGCCAGTAGGCGGGGCGCAGGCCCGGCCCGAAGCGGTCGAGGTGGGCCAGGCTCACGCCGGCGATCAGCAGGCCGGCGCTGACGAGCACCGGCGTCAGGGCGCGCGCCGGCTCCCACCGCCCGCGCCGGGCCAGCAGGCAGACGGCGATGCCGCCGCCAAGGTAGAGGGCGCCGAGCAGGGCCGCGTTGAGCGGGGGCTCGATCGCCCAGAAGAACATGGCCCCGGCGTGGCGCGGGGCGAGCAGGAGCGCCGCGGCTCCCGCCAGGGCGTTCAGCCCGACGAACCAGAGGGCCAGCAGCGCGAGCGGGCCCAGGGCGGTCGGCTCGCCGCGGCCCCTGGCCTCGGCCTCCCGCGCGCGCTCCAGCTGAAGGGCCTCCCGGACTATGTCGTGCCGCCGCGCCTCGCGCAGGTGCTCCTGGTGCCGCAGACGGGCCAGCTGCTCGTCGATAATGATACTCATGATCTGATACTCCTTGTGACCTGCTCAGGTCTAGGGGTATCCTAGAGGCGGAGCATTCGTCGCGCGTTCCCCGGCCCGTTCCCAGGGCGCGCGCAGAGGAGGAATCGGCATGAGTGAGGCCCACCTGTGGTGGCAGCGCGGCATCGTCTACCAGGTCTACCCGCGCTCGTTCCAGGACAGCGACGGCGACGGCGTGGGCGACCTGCCCGG
>DAOLDO010000977.1:0-2674 GCA_035327325.1 Chloroflexaceae bacterium
CGAACTTCTCGGCGGGCCAGCGCCGGCGCTCGTCGCCCACCCCGGGGTGCAATACGACGAGCGGGCGCCCGTCCTCGGGCACGACGCGCGCGGCGGCCGTCAGGTCGTCGGCGGTGAGCGCCAGGCGCGGCTCGACCGTGACGGGCGGGGCGCCGACCAGGGCGACCACCTCGAGGTAGCGCAGCACCTCGCGCTGGTAGTAGACGTAGGGGAGGCTGCGGTCGAGGGGCGGCGCGTCGGGCGCGCGCAGGCCGATGGTCAGCCGGGCGCCGAGGCGGCGGGCCAGGGGGTTGGAGTGGCGCCCGCCCCCGTGGATCTGCACCGCCAGGTCGAAGCGCTCGGCGGCCATCGCGGCCAGGAAGCCGGCCTGCTCCGCCGCGTCCTCGGCGCCGTCGGGCGGCACGGTGACGCCCCGGTAGGCGGGCACGGCCACGGCGCGGGTTACCGGCCCCGGTCGGCCATCGGCGAACGCAGCGATCCAGCCGGCGCAGAGCAGGACGATCTCGGCCCGCGGGTAGGCCGCCCGCAGCGCCTCGAGGGCCGGCAGCGCGAACACGAAATCGCCGAGGGCGTTGGCCCGCAGCACCGCGATCTTCTCGACGCCCTGCACGCGCTCGCCGAGCGGCATCAGCGCACCCCATGTGGGCTATACTTAGACCAGGAGACCGCCGTCGCTCCGCTCCGGCTGGAGACCAGGAGACTACAAGTAAAGCGTCCAAGCTATGCTGGAGGATTGCCGCTCCCGGGCCGGCCGACCACATGGGTCGCCCGTACGACCGCTCTCAGGCGTAAGGGCGGCCCAGCGTGGCCGCCCCGCCGCGCCCGCCCCCGCTCAGGCGCAAGGGCGGCCCAGCGTGGCCGCCTCGCCGCGCCCGCCCCCGCTCAGGCGTAAGGGCGGCCCAGCGTGGCCGCCCCAGCCCGCCCGCCTCCGCAGGTTAGCTCGGACGGAGTACTAGCATGGATGATGCCAACAACCTCTCGCGACAGGTCGCCAACCTGCACGTGCGCGAGCTGCTGCCGCTGCTCGCGCCGCAGGAGCTGAAGGCGCGGCTGCCCCTGACCACCGCGGCGGCTGGCACGGTGACGACGGCCCGCGCCGAGATCAGGCGGGTGCTGCGCGGCGAGGACCGGCGCCTCCTGGTGGTGGTGGGGCCGTGCTCGATCCACGACCCGGCGGCGGCCCTGGACTACGCGGGGCGGCTGGCGCGCCTGCGCGCCGAGCTGGCGGGCCAGCTGGTGCTGATCATGCGCGTCTACCTCGAGAAGCCGCGCACGACGGTGGGCTGGCGCGGCCTGATCAACGACCCGCGGCTGGACGGCAGCTTCGACATGGAGGCCGGGCTGACGACGGCCCGCGAGCTGCTGCTGGCGATCAACGCCATGGGCCTGCCCGTGGCCACCGAGATGCTCGACCCGATCAGCCCCCAGTACCTCGACGACCAGATCAGCCTGGCCACGATCGGCGCCCGCACGACCGAGGCCCAGACCCACAGGGCCCTGGCCAGTGGCGTCTCGAT
This sequence comes from Chloroflexaceae bacterium, assembly GCA_035327325.1. Classification (GTDB taxonomy): domain Bacteria; phylum Chloroflexota; class Chloroflexia; order Chloroflexales; family Chloroflexaceae; genus CAIWXH01. Next base: position 1,518 of record DAOLDO010000977.1, read on the forward strand.
GCCGGTGGGCTTCAAGAACGGCACCGACGGCGGCATCCAGGTGGCGGTCAACGCCTGCGTCTCGGCCGCCGGCCAGCACAGCTTCCTCGGCGTCACCGAGGACGGGCGCAGCGCTGTAGTCAAGACCACGGGCAACCCCGACGGCTTCGTCATCCTGCGCGGCGGCCACCACGGGCCGAACTACTACGAAGAGTACGTCGTCCGCGCCGCCCGCCTGATGCGCGAGGCCAACCTGCGCCCCGCCGTGATGATTGACTGCAGCCACGCCAACGCCGAGGGCGACTTCCGCCGCCAGGAGACGGTCTGGTACCGCGTGATCGAGCAGATCGTCGCCCGGCCCACCCCGATCGTCGGCATGATGATCGAGAGCAACCTCCACGAGGGCAAGCAGCCGCTCCTGGCCGACCGCTCGGCCCTGAAGTACGGCGTCTCGCTCACGGACGGCTGCCTGGGCTGGGAGACGACGGAGCGCCTGCTCGCCGAGACGCACCACGCCCTCGCGAACCGCTGAGGCGGTCCGCCCCCTTTAGCCCCGGATGGCGGCGCGCTGCCTGGTGAGGAGCGGGGCCAGGGGCAGCGCGCAGAGGGTGAGGACGGCGGCGGCGGCGGTGAGCGCCCCCAGCCCGCCGAGCTGGAGCATGACGCCGAGCAGGATGCTCCCCGCCCCGATCCCCAGGTCAAAGCCCATGTAGAAGGCGGCGCTCGCCCGCCCCGGGGCCGCCGGCAGAAGGGCGGCCTGGTGGGTCAGCAGCGCGGGGTGGCTGAGGCCGAGGCCCACGGCGACCAGCACGGCCGCGACGGCGGCGGCGCCGGGCGGCCCGCCTACGGCCAACAGCCCAAGCCCCCCCGCCGCGAGGACGGCGGCCAGGGCCAGGGTGCGCCCGACGCTCCAGCGGTCGAGCAGGGGCCCACCGAACACCCGCGCGGCGATGATCCCGAGGCCGTAGATCGTGTAGAGGGCCCCGGCGGCGAGCCCGCCCCTGCGCTCCGCGAGGAGCGGGACGAACTGGAAGAAGGCCGCGAACCCCACGCCAACCAGGGCGATGGCGAGCATCGGGAGAAGCAGGGGGCGCAGCGGGCCGCCGGGGCGGGCCAGGACGGCCCCAGCGCCCCGGGGCGCGGGGCGACGATCCGGATGTACTTCCCGACGATGCGCG
>DAOLDO010000978.1:0-2673 GCA_035327325.1 Chloroflexaceae bacterium
TGGACCTGGCCGCCCTCACCGGGATCCCCGCCCGCCAGCTCGCCGAGATCGAGTACGGCCTGCGCCGGCTCAGCGCCGCCGAGCGCGACCAGCTGGCCCTCGTGCTCGGCCTGCACCCCCACGACTTCACCGGGGCCCACAGGCGGCTCGCCGCCGACGGCGCGGGTCGGCCCGTGGCCCTGGCCCTGCCCCTCCCCCCAGCCGCGGACCGCCAGGCGGCCCAGGCGGTGCTCACGGCGGCCCTGGCGGCCGCGGTCGCCGCGGGCTCGATCGGCGCCGTGGTCGAGAGCATGCCGCCGATCGCCGCCCCGCGCTGGAGCCTGGCCGCGCCGGCGCCCGCCCCCACTGCGCTCCCCACAGCCGCCCCCGCGCCGGCCCCCGCCCGGGTCGTCGGCTCGCTCAACAGGATCGCGCTCGACCCGGCGGGCGACGACGCGGCCCTGTTGTGGCAGCGGGCCCTGGTGAATCTGAGCAAGCGGGCGGCCTTCATCGGCGAGGCCCTGGCCCCGGCCCTGGCGAGCGGCCCCGCGCCGGGCGAGGAGGTGGCGCCCGCGCCGCTCCCGGCGATCGCGACGGCCCCTGCCTTCGCGCTGACCGAGCAGGGGCCCCTTGGCTGCCCGGTCAGGCCGGCGGTCGGCCGGGTGGTCATGACCCAGGGCTACGGGGTCGGCACGCACGCGCCGGCCGCAATCTGGGGCGCTGTGGACCTGGCCGTTGACGGCGACGGCGACGGCTACGCCGAGCCGGGGGCAAGCTGGTACGCGCCGATCGTCGCCACCCACGACGGCCACGTCACCGTGACCCTCAACAGCCACCCGGCGGGCAACCACGTCTGGGTGAACGAGCCGGGGGGCGTCTGGCGCACCGGCTACGCGCACCTGGCGGTGGTCACGGTGGTCAGCGGGCAGTTCGTGCGCGCGGGCGAGCAGATCGGGCTGCTCGGCAGCACGGGCATGTCGAGCGGGCCGCACCTCGACTACCAGGTGTGGCGCGGCGGGGAGAACCTCGACCCGACCTGGCTGGTCGGGTGCTGATAGGAGACTAACGGGGCGATCCTGGTAGGTCACCGCACCGGGCCGGGCGATCCTACGTGGTCGCCTGTACGCGCCCCTACCGGGCGTAAGGGCGGCCCAGCGTGGCCGACCCGCCGCGCCACCCCACAGCGTAGCTCGGACAGCGTACCAGCCGCTCAGCCGCGCACGGTGCGCTGGAACATACTGAGGGCGAGCCAGGTGCAGAGGGCGGCGAAGAGGGCGACCACGGCCACGCTGAGGGCGAGGGGCAGAGTGGGCGCCGCGCCGAAGGCCAGGGCGCGCATGGCGTCAACCAGGTAGGTGGTTGGGTTGAGCAGCACGATGGCCTTCATCCAGGCCGGCAGGACGGCCAGGGGGTAGAGGGCGTTCGAGGCGAAGAGCAGGGGCAGGTTGAAGAGGAAGATCATGCCGTGGTAGCCGGCGATCGAGCGCGAGACGGCGGCCACGGCCAGGGCCAGCCCGCTGAAGCCGACGGCGAAGAGGGCGAGCAGGAGCAGGGCGGCCACCCAGCCGAGGGGGTTGATCGCCAGGCGCGCGCCCATCAGCACGCCGACCACCAGCATGATCGCCGCCTGGGCCATGGCCTTGGTGGCGGTGCTGGTGGCGCTGCCGAGCAGAATGCTCAGGCGCGGGATGGGGGCGGCCAGGTACTCCTTGAGGATGCCGCGCAGGCGCTCGTCGAGCATGACCATGCCGCCGCCCACGGCCCCGCCCAGGGCGCTGAGGGCGAGGATCCCAGGCAGGATGTAGGACATGTAGTCGCTGCCGTCCACCTCGGCGATCATGCCGCGCATGCCGACGCCGAAGAGGACGACCCAGAGAACCGACTGGAGCGCCAGGCCGATCAGCTCCTCCCTGTTGCGGAGGAACTTCACCATGTGCTTGTTCCAGATCACATATGTCGCGTGCACGGGGGGCCCTTCTAGTCGCGGAAGACGCGCCCGGTGTGGTGGAGGAAGACGTCGCCGAGGCTCGGGCGGGCGACGGTGACGTCGTCCACGCGGAAGCCGTTGCCGCCGGCGGCGCCGACCACCTCGGCCAGGCGCCTGCTGCCGCTATCAACGTAGACCATCACCAGGCCGCCGTCGGCGCCCGTATCAACCCTGCTGACGAACGGCAGGCCGGAGACGCGGCCCGCGAAGTGGGCCGGGTCGCCCTGGCCGCGCACGCGGATCACGTCGGCGCCGAGGGCGGCGGCGAGGGCCTCGGGCGCGCCCTCGGCGACGAGGCGGCCCTTGTCAACGATACCGACCCGACCGGCGAGGGCCTCGGCCTCGTCCATGTAGTGGGTGGTGAGCAGCAGGGTCAGGCCGTAGGAGCGGTTCAGCTCGCCGATGTAGCCCCAGATGCCGGCGCGGTTCTGCGGGTCGAGGCCCTGGGTCGGCTCGTCGAGGAAGAGCACGCGGGGGTTGGTCATCAGGCCGCGGGCCAGCTCGAGGCGGCGCTTCATGCCGCCCGAGTAGGTGCGGACGCGCCGGTCGATCGCGTCGCCGAGCTGGACGAGCTCGACCAGCTCGGCGATGCGGCGGCGGCGCTCGGGGGGGGGCTGGCGGTAGAGGCGGCCGTGGCAGTCGAGCACCTCGCCGCCGGTCAGATCCTGGTCTACGGCGATCTCCTGGAAGGTGACGCCGATCTGGGC
>DAOLDO010000979.1:0-2667 GCA_035327325.1 Chloroflexaceae bacterium
GCTCGGTGGGCCAGCCGCTGATGTCGGCGGCGAGGTCGGCCAGCATGGCGGGGGCGCCCTTGCTGCGGCGCCAGCGCACGGTGTTGCGCACGTCGAGCCGGCTGCTCTGGCCGACGGGGCGGGCCAGCAGGTTGGTGCCCACCAGGGCGGCCAGGTAGGGCACGGCCCAGTCCTCGCAGGTCTCGATGAAGAAGTTATCCCAGAGCGCCTCGAGGTCCTGGCGCAGGTGGGCGGCCTGCTCGCCGACCACGCGCATCAGGGCCAGGAGCGGGAGGCCCTGCTCGGCGTCGTAGGCCCGGTAGTGGGCCGGGATGTTGCCGTAGAGGCGCTGGGCGAAGTCCTCGGCGTCGTTGCGGGTCATACGTCCAGGTACCCTCCCTTCCCCAGGGTCAGGGTCAGCTTGCCGAACAGGTTGGCCTCGTCGGCCAGGTCGTTCTTCACCACGGCGATCTCGCTCAGGCCGCCCAGGATGAGGTCGCGCACCGTCGTGGGCCGCGGGTCCTGGTCGGGCCGCCGCAGCGTCGTGACGGTGGCGCTGCTGACGCCCGGGACGGCCTGGAGGGTGGCGTAGACGGCGCTCAGAGCGACGCTCTGGCCGAAGCCAAGGCGCTCGAAGGCGAAGAAGCCCAGGCTGCCGTCGGGGTTGCGCCCGGGGTTGAGGGCGGCCAGGGCGGCGGCCAGGGTGGCCTGGCGCGGGTGCCGCTCGTCCACGTCCACGGTCGCGGCCACATCCACGAAGACCGGCACGAAGTCGGCGATGCGCAGGGGCACGTTGCGGTCGCGCCGCTGGTCGAGGAAGGCGCGCAGGCGCGCGGCGAAGACGGTCTGCCGAGCCAGGGGCACGAGGTCGGCCGTGGCCACGGTGAGGCGCACGTAGGGCTGGGCGATGGCGCGGCCCGTGGCGGGGTCGCGGGTGGCCCAGGTGGCGCTGGCCTTGGCCACCCCGGGGTAGCTGAGGGCCAGGGCCGCGTAGTCCTCCACGCTGATCGCCCGCCCGAAGGTGCGCAGGGCGGCGGGCGCCCGCGCGCGAATCTCGTCCTCGGCCTCGGGGTCGGTCCCGCCGAAGGCGGGCAGGGGGTTGGCGACCCGCTGCAGGCCGGGCAGGTTGTCGAGCAGCTGCTGGAGGCCGCCCGCCCCGACGTTGCCGGCGCTCCCCAGCCCCTTGCGGTAGCGACCACGAATATTGGCCCGGCCGGTCGGCGGCCGGGCGCCGCTCTGGCCGTCGCCGAAGACCACCGTGGTCTGACCCTCGTCGTCGGTCGTGGTCATGTAGTCCTGGCCGTCTGGCGGGCTGGCGAGCAGGTTGGGCCGCTCGCGCCAGCGCACGCCGTTCACGGTCACCTGGAGCGTGCTGCGCACGGCCGCGAGGCCCTCGGCGTCGGTCGCCGGCAGGTAGGTGAGGGGCTTCTGGCGCAGCGCGAAGCTCTGGAAGGCTCCCCCGTTCCCATTGCCGAGTACCTCGTCGCGCACGGTCTCGCCCTGGGTGGCGGCGACGACGTTGGCCAGCAGGGCGGCCCCGGCGCGGCGGTAGCTGCTGCTCAGGGGGCCCTTCAGGGCGACGGTGGTGAGCCCGTGCTCGAGGTCGAGGGCCGGCGCGGCGGCCAGGGTCACCGTCTCGGCCGAGGGGAGCGGGCCGAGGCGCGCGGGGTCGTAGAGGTCGCCGCGCAGGATGGCGACCTGGCCGGCCTGGAGCTCGGGGTAGAGGCCGGCGAGGATCAGGGTCGCGCCGGCGAGCGGGTCGGGCAGGGGCAGCAGGTTGTGCAGCTCGAGGGGCTCGCTGCCGGTGAGGATCACGGTGCCGCGCAGGGGGAAGGTCCTGGCGGGCAGGCGCTCGCCCTCGGCGAAGACCAGGCGGGTGACCTTGCCGCTGATGGCGTACGCGGCCTTGCTGGCGGGCCGCACGTCCACGACGTGGAAGATCGCATTGTCCTCGGGGTCGTCGGTCATCAGCACGGCCCAGCCGGGGCGGTCGGGCGTGCCCTTGACCTCGGGGTAGAGCGTGTCGAGGAAGACCGTGGTGTCGGGGTCGCCCTCTTGCCTGGTGGTCGGCGGGGTGGGGATGAACGACCAGTCGCTCGCCGGCTCGTCCCAGTTGGCGCCGGCGAAGGGGGCGTTGGCGTTGCTGCCGTCGCTGTTGGTGAGCGAGGGCGGCAGGCCGAACCAGCTGGGCGCGCTGCTGCCGAAGGGCGCGGCGGCCACGCGCAGGGCGAAGAGCTGGCGCTCGGCGCCCTCGGCGTACTCCGTGCCGACCTCCTCGATCCAGTCGAGGGTGGTGGTGCCGGCGGCCCGGTCGGGCCTGACCGCGGCGAGCTGGCGCAGGTGCGGCGTTTCCTTGTAGCGCCCGCGCGGGTCGTGGGTGGTCTCGACCAGCAGCACGTAGTCGCCGGGCTGGAGCCTGGTGTCGGCGCCCCTGACCACGATCGGGCGCGTGGTCTCCTGCGGCCCGTCCTCCTCGCCGTCGCGCGCGGCGCCGAGCACGAGGACCCCGGGCGCCGCGGCGACTCCAGGGAGGGCCACCTGGACGGTCGCGGCGACCTGGACGGGGGCCGGGTTGACCAGGCTGGCGATGCGCGCCTCGACGGCCTCGTCGATCACCGTCATGGGCTTGGCGGAGGCGAGCGGGACGCCGCGGGGCGCCGTCTTGTAGTAGGCCCGCCCCAGCTTCTC
>DAOLDO010000980.1:0-2666 GCA_035327325.1 Chloroflexaceae bacterium
GCGCGCATATCGGGGCGCCGTTACCTTCATCTCCCCCGCGTCACGACAGCAGTGCTCCGTCCGAGCTACTCTGCGGGGTTGGGCGGGCTGGGGCGGCCACGCTGGGCCGCCCTTACGCCCTTTGCGCGAGGGCACGGGCGACCCCAGGTGGTCGCCCGGCCCGGGGGCGACACCCCGCAGGCGTGCTCCGACACCGTAGTAGCGCTAGATTCAGGCAGGGTGGCTGGCGAGCCGGCCCTGCCGCGGCCTTCATCCCTCATCCCTCATCCTTCATCCCTCATCCCTCGCTACACCCCCTGCCCGTAGGCGCGGGTGATGGTCATGCGGACGCTGGCGCGGGGGGCGTCGGGGCGGCGGGCGACCCAGGCGGGGGCCTTCTCGGGGCCCAGGTAGCGGGTGGCCAGGGCCAGGCGCAGGGCCGGGTCGGCGGGCTCGACGGCGGCCCGGCCGCTGAGGGTCAGGTAGCGCGGGCCATCCTCGACGGTCAGGCTGATCGTCGGCAGGCGGCGCAGGTTAGCGGCCTTCACGCTGCCGGCGCCGACGCTGAAGCGGATCTGGTCGCCGGCGAGCATGTACCAGACCACGGTCTGCTGGATGGAGCCGTCGGCGTTGAGCGTGCCGACCACGGCGTAGTGGCGGCCGGCGAGGAACTCCCGCTGGGCGGGGGTGAGGGTCACATGCTGGCTCATGGCGCCGTCCGGTGTAGGGGCGGGCGGCCCCGGGCGGGGGCCGCGACGCCTCAGGCGGGCTCGTCGAGGGCGGCCAGCACCTGCTCGACCGCCTGCTTGAGGAAGGGGTAGGGCTGGGCGCCGACCACCAGGTAGCGCTGGGCGAGGATCATGGCCGGCACGCCGCTGAGGTTATAGGCGTGGGCCTCGGCGATGTCGGCGTCCACGGCGGCGCTGTAGGCGGGCTGGTCGAGGACGGCGAGGAAGGACCCGCGGTCGAGGCCCACGCCGGCGGCGATCTCGGCGAGCAGCTGGCGGTCGCCGATGTCTGCGGCCCGCTGCCAGTAGGCGCGGAAGACGGCGTCGTGGTAGGCGGGGCCGGCGCCCTGGGCCTCGGCGTACTTCGCGCCGACCAGGGCGGGGCGGCTGTCGGCGCCGAAGGGGCCCCGGCTCAGCTCGAGGCCGTACTGCTCGCGGGCCGTGGCGTAGAGCCGGGGGGTGGCCGCCTCGATGCGCTGGCGGTACTCGGCCGGCAGGGGCGGGCTGCCGCTGGGGCGCAGCTCGAACGCGCGCCAGCTGATGGTCAGATCGTACTCCTGGCGAAGCCTGTCCAGACTGGAGGCTACTAGGAAGCAGTACGGTCAGACGAAGTCGGACCAGACGTCGATCGGCAGGGGCATTGGAACCTCCACTAGTGGGCGGGGCGCGGGGCGCGCCCCGCGATCATTGTACCTGTTTTTGCCGCCCCGCGCCGCCCCGACCGCCAACCCTGAGCGATCTAGGAGCCATAGCCAGATCTTTGGGTAAAAGGGGTTGACTTTAACCGTTGCATAATGCTATAGTAGCTCCGGCAAGTGAATGGGGTGCCATGTCCGCGTCCCTCCATTGTGCGACCTTGATGGGGTTTGAGTGGCACACGCTCCGACCCTATCTTTGTGCCACACGGCAGAGCGCCGGCACCAGGGGCCAGAGCGGGGGAAACCTCCGCTCCGGCCCCCTTAGTTCTCTCCAGCAGCTACGAGTGGGCGTCGTACCGCGGGGCGGCGGCGGTAGCCGATCGCGCGGGGCCGAGCCCGTCGAAATCAAGCAGGACGACGGGAAAGGCTTGACAGCGCGTGTATTATGTTAAATACACGCGCCCCCCAATCTCGCGGGATTGGCGGGGTCGGGCGTTTCCTGAGGACGAGGATGGTAACGCAGAACGAGCTATCCACGCAGGAGTCGGGGCCGATGAGTGAGCGGTTACTGGAGATGGCCCGCGGGCGCGGCTATCTCACCTACGGCGATATCCTTGACGCCTACCCCCAGCCCGAGCTGAACGTCGCCGAGGTCGATCAGCTCTACGCCCGCCTGCAGGCCGAGGGGATCAAGGTGGTCGAGTCGCCCGCCGAGCTCGACCAGGCCGCCGGCTCCGCCGACGACGAGGCCCTGAGCGAGATCCCCGACCTCGCCGACATCGCCTTCGACGACCCCGTGCGCATGTACCTCCAGGAGATCGGCCAGGTCCCTCTGCTCACCGCCGAGCAGGAGGTCAACCTCGCCAAGGCGATGGAGTCGGGCGACGCCGCCAAGGCCAGCCTCGAGCGCGAGGACTACAGCAGCGGCCGCGAGCGCCTGATGCTGGAGCGGGCCTTCGCCCAGGGCCAGGAGGCCCGCCAGCATCTGATCCAGGCCAACTTGCGCCTGGTGGTCTCGATCGCCAAGAAGTACACCTCCTATGGCCTGACCATGATGGACCTGGTCCAGGAGGGCAACATCGGCCTGATGCGCGCCGTCGAGAAGTTCGACTACACCAAGGGCCACAAGTTCTCGACCTACGCCACCTGGTGGATCCGCCAGGCGATCACCCGCGCCATCGCCGACCAGAGCCGTACGATCAGGCTGCCGGTCCACATGGGCGAGGCGATCAGCCAGGTCAAGCGCACCAGCCACAAGCTCCAGCAGTCCATGCAGCGCGAGCCCACCCCCGAGGAGATCGCCGAGGCCATGGGCATCTCG
>DAOLDO010000981.1:0-2664 GCA_035327325.1 Chloroflexaceae bacterium
GCCGCGCCGTCGCCCACTACGATGGCGCGGCGGGTGTCCTGAGCCTCCAGGTCTTCTACGGCGGGCTGAGCGGGCCGCCCACGGCGGCCGCCCTCGCCCGCGCCGGGGGCGAGGTGCTCGTCAACCTGGCCGAGCACGCCGTGGGCGCGCCAGGCGTCGCCGGGGGGTACATCGCCGCCGTGTCCATCGGCGAGGCCGAGGGGGCCGACCTGGCCGCGGGCGCGCTGGCGGTCGTCATCGGCACGGCGGCGAACCCGGAGGGCGAGCTGCGCGGGCGGCTGGCGCCCAGCAGGGGCGAGGGGGTGGTGATCGGCGTGCTCGACACCGGCATTGACCCGGGGCACCCCTCGTTCAGCGGGCAGCCCGCCGACGGGCACGTCTACACGAACCCGCTGGGGCGCATGCTGGGCGTGTGCGACCCCGGCGACGCGCGCTACGACCCCCGCTTCGGCTGCAACGACAAGCTGATCGGCGCCTACAGCTTCGCCGACACCGCCGGCACGCCCGACCCCCAGGGCCGGCCGAGCCCCCACGACAACCACGGGCACGGCAGCCACATCGCCGGCATCGCCGCGGGCAACCCGGTGCCCGACGTGGCGATCGGCGGCGCGGACGTCGGGCAGGTGGCCGGGGTGGCGCCCCACGCCAACCTGGTCGTCTACGACGTCTGCGGGATCGCCGGCAGCGGCCGGAGCTGCTCGGGCTCGGCGATCCTCGCCGCGATTGACCAGGCTGTCGCCGACGGGGTGGACCTGCTCAACCTCTCGCTGAGCGGGTCGAGCCGCGACCCCTGGCTCTCGGCCGACGGCCGCGCGCTGCTGGGGGCCGTCGGCGCGGGCGCGTTCGTGGCGGCCTCGGCCGGCAACGGGGGGCCGGGCGCGGGCACGATCGGCTCGCCCGCCAACGCCCCCTGGGTGGCGGCCGCGGGCAGCGTCAGCCACGCCTCCGTGCTCGACCCGTCGAGCGCTCGGGGCCCCGACCGCAGCGCGCCGGCGCTGCTCAAGCCCGACCTGGCGGCGCCCGGCGTGGAGATCATCGCCGCCGGCGCCGACGCCAACCCGGCCGCGGCGGACTACCTCCAGCTCTCGGGTACCTCGATGGCGGCGGCTCAGACAAGCGGCCTCGCCGCCCTGCTGCGCGAGATTCACTCGGGCTGGAGCCCCGCCGAGATCCGCTCGGCCCTGGCCCTCACGGGAGCCACGGCGCGCACCGCGGACGGCGCCCCGGCGGGCCCCTTCGCCCAGGGCGGCGGCCGGATCGCGCCGGGGGCCGCGGCCCTGGCCGGCTTCGTCCTCGACGTGGACGAGGCGGCCTACAGGGCGGCCGACCCGGCCAGGGGCGGCGACCCGGCGAGGCTCAACCTGCCCGCCCTGATCGACCCGGGCTGCGTCGGCGGCTGCGTCTTCACCCGCACCCTGCGCAGCACCCTTGGCGTCCCCGTCACATGGGCGATCGAGGGCGGCGGCGACGGCTTCACCGTCACGGCCCGGCCACCCGGGCCCCTGACCCTCGGGCCGGGCGCCACGGCGACGATCACCTTCACGGCGGCGGTCACCGAGCCCCGGCCGGGCGCGACGGCCTTCGGCGGTGTGCGCCTCACCGCCCTGGGGGACCTGGCACCGCCGGCGACGCTGCCCGTGGCGATCCCCCTCGAGCGCTCGAACCTGCCGGGCGCGATCGCGATCGCGTCCAGGGGCCGGTCGGGCAGCCGGGCCGTCGCGCTGAGGGCGATGGCGATCAGCAGGCTGGCCGTGACCGCCAGCAGGCTCGGCCGGCTGCGCGTCGAGCACGTGGAGCTCGGCCAGGACCCGACGCCGGGCGACCGCGGCGACCTGGCCGCGGGCGGGATCTACACCCGGTCCGTAACCCTGCCCGCCGGCAACCTGCGCTTCCGCGCCCAGCTCGACCGGGCCACGGCCGCCAACCTCGACCTGGTCGTCTACGTGGACCGCTCGGGCGCGGGCTTCGGGCGGCTCGGGCCGGAGGACACGGTCCTCTGCGAGCGCACGGGCCCGGGCAGCGCCGAGCTGTGCGACATCGTCGCCCCCAACCTCGTGACCGGGCGCGCCGAGCCCGTGGAGGTGACGGTGCTCGTGCAGAACTTGCGGGGCTCGGGGGCGGACCGTGACAGCTTCCGGCTGTTGCTGGGGAGCGCGGGCCTCGACGACGGGGCGGGCACGCTCGTGGCGAGCGGGCCGGCGGTGGTGCCGGCGGGTCAGCCCTTCGAGCTGCGCCTCGGGTGGGACGTGCCGGGGGCGCGGGACGGCGAGATCTACATCGGCGCCGTGAGCTTGGGCAGCTCGCCCGCCAGGCCCGGCGACCTCGGCTCGGCCCTGGTCACCGTGGAGATCGGCGCGGAGCGCAGCTACCTGCCGGCGATCGGGCGGTAGCCGGGACGCCGCAGTAGTGCCCCGCGCAGCGCCCTCCCGACCGCGGCGCCTGAACAGCCTATCCTCAAAGGAGCGCCCATGGAGCCGCGCAAGCGCCTCGCCCGTCTCGCCCTGATCGCAGCCGGCGCCCTCGTGCTCGCGGCCTCGCCCGCGGCTGCCGCGGGCGCGCCGCGGGCCGCGACGGGGCGCTACATCGTCGCCCTAGAGGGCGGGCCGGCGCCGGCGGGGGCCGGGCTCGCCGCGGCCCGCGCCGCCGAGGCCGAGCGGGGGCGGG
>DAOLDO010000982.1:0-2664 GCA_035327325.1 Chloroflexaceae bacterium
CGTCCTCGGCCAGGGTGAACAGCTCCTCGAACTGGTCAATCACCAGCAGCAGCTCTGTGGCCCGGTCGGCGGGGAGCACCAGGCCGGCGGCGCGCAGCAGGCCCTTGTGGTCCGAGCGCAGCAGGGCGCCCAGGGTCTCGGCATCAACGCCCGCCGGGGCGACGCGGGCGCATGGCGTCCGCCTCGATCTTGCGCACCGTGATCGCGGCGCAGGCCACGCGGCGGGCCAGCTCCTCCTGGGTGAGGTCGAGCGCGCGGCGCCGCTCGCGCACCTGGCGGCCGAACGGAAGCTCCTCCACGGCGGCCCTCTTTCGCTATGTCTGGCGGGTGAGGCCATTCTAGCGGCGCGCGCGGTTGTTGTGAAGCGGCGGAGGGTCGGAGTATCGCTTCCATTATCGGTTGTGAAAAGGCGCACAGAGGCAAGAGTATCGCCAGCCATATCGCTCGGGGCCTGTACTTGGGCCCGCCCGGCTGCTTTACTTGGCCCAGGCACGGCAGCAGCGAACGACAGGAGGACACGATGCACCCGGATCAGCTCTACACGATGCGCGCCCTGCAGAACGACGACCTGCTCGCCGAGGCCGCGCGCGAGCGGCGGCTGCGGGAGGGGCGCGGGCGGCCCCCGGGGGGGTGGCGCGGCCTGCGCGGGCTGCTGCTGGCGGGCGCCGGGGGCGCGGGCGCGGTCCTGCTGGCCCTCGTCCTGGCGGTGCCCGGGGGCGCGTCGGCCGGCGGGGGCGCGCGGCAGCTCAACCGCATCTTCGCGGACGAGGCGCGCTACGTGCCGACGGTCGAGGAGTACCTGGCGACCATGCCGGCCAACGTCGCCGCCGGAGACGCCCTGGCCGTGCGCCGGGCGCCCGCGGGCGCCGCGCAGCCGGCCGGGTGCCGCGTCGCTACCATGCTGGGCATGGCCCTTTGTGTCCCGGACGCCGGGGCGCCGCCGCAGAGCGGGGGAGCCATGAGGCTCGGCGGGCCGCGTTAGGCCGGCGGCGTCGAGCCAGGACAGAGCCGGCGGGCCGGAGACGAGGAGCGGGCATGGCGCCGCCTTCGTCTCCGGCCCGCCGGCGCGTGCGGGCGTCGCCGCGCTACCCGCGCAGGAGGGCGAACAGGCCGAACCCCGCGAGGGCGGCGCCGATCACGCCGAAGAGGGCGCCGAAGTAGGGCAGGAACGCGGCCGTCTGGCGCTGGCCCGCGATGTACTCGGCCCTGGTGCCCGCGTAGACCAGCTCGGCCCGCAGCTCGTTGCCCTCGGCGCCCGGGGCGACCGCGCCGATCACGGTGACGGTGCCGCCCGCCACGAGCCCCTGGTAGCGCTTCGTGCTCTCGCGGAACAGGTCGCCCCTGGTCAGCGGGCCCGGGTCCTGGTAGCGGGCGTGGGCGCCCTCGAGCCTGTAGTCGTCGTTGGCCAGGGTCACGACCCCGCCGGCCTCGAGCAGGAGGCGCGGGGTGACCGTGGCGTGGGCGGCCCACCTGGGGTCGCCGTCGTCGTCCTCGCCGCGGTACTCCTCGGCCCTGTAGGCCACGAAGTCGCGGAATGCGGGCGGGTTGCGGTCGCTGACCACCGCCTCGACCAGCGCCTCAGACCCCGCCGGGGCGGCCTCCACGGCCGCCGCGTCCTTCGCCTCGAGGCCCTCGGCGCGGGCGGCCTGGGCCTCGGCGTTACGCGGGCCCCAGATCCCCAGCCCAAGCCCGACCGCGAGAAAGACCAGGCCGAAGCCCAGCAGAAAGAGCTTGCCCCAGATCGGCATCGTGTCCTCTTGGCTTGAGCGTATTGTCGCTCCCGTCAGGGTAGCGCGGCGCCGCCGCGGGCGCATCGCCCGTTCGGGCCATGTCGGGGCCACGCGCCCCTGGCCGTCCGCTTGAGCGCAGCGGGCGCTCAGCGCCAGCGGCGCAGCACCCAGGCGGCGACGAGGGTGAGCAGGGCGCCGGCGGCGGCGATGGCCACGCCGACCGCGGGGAGCAGGCGGGCCACGCCGCGCTGCGTCGCGACGTAGGCCTCCCTGGTGCCGCCGTAGACCAGCTCGGCGCGCAGCTCGTTGCCCTCGGCGCCGGGCACGACGGTGCCGATCGCGATGATCGGGCCGCCGGCGACCAGGCCCCTGTAGCGCTTGGTGCCCTCCTGGGTGCGGCTGCTCCAGTTCAGGCCCTCTTCTTGCCAGCGCTCGTGGGGGCCCTCGAGGGCGTAGTCGGCGTTGGCGAGCCGGGCCTGGCCGCGGGCCTCGATCAGCAGGGGCGGGGTGACGCGCTCGTCCTCGGCCCAGCGCTCATCGCCGTTGCTGTCGGAGCCGCGGAACTCCTCGCGCACGTAGGCCACGAAGTCGCGGAAGCGGGCCGGGTTCGCCGGGCTGATTGTCCCCTCGACCAGCAGCTCGGCGCCGGCGTCGGCGGCGGCCAGGGCCGCGGCGTCGGCGGGGGCCAGGCCCTCGGCGCGGTCGGCGCCGGCCCTGGCCGCGCCCGCGAGCGAGACGCCGACGTAGTAGCCCAGGCCGACGAAGGCCAGGCCGAACAGCACGAGAAAGAGCCTGACCGCGCACTGCAATGGTTCACCTCACGCTGCTCAGGGAGAACGCCGCGACCGGGGTCGCGTATACTAAGGCAAGGCTTCAGAAGGGCTCGCTGCGCTTGACGGTCGCTCCGGACCTCACCCCCGCCTCGCTCTGCTCG
>DAOLDO010000983.1:0-2662 GCA_035327325.1 Chloroflexaceae bacterium
GCCCGCCTCGTCCGCTCTCTGGCAGGGCCCTAGCCGCGCTGCTCGATGTGGGCGCGCAGCAGCCAGGCCTGCTTCTCGTGCTTCTCCATCAGGCCCGTGAGGTAGTCGCTGGTGCCCACGTCGTCGTACTGCTCGTCCGTGGCCCGCACGTCCCGGCGCAGGTTCCTGATGATCGCCTCGTGGTCGGCCACCAGCTGCGCGATCATCCCGCGGTCGTCCGGCAGGTCCCCGGGGCGCTCGGACAGGGTGGCCTGCTGGAGCCACTCGGTCATGGTGCCGGAGACGGTGGCCCCCAGCATCCTGATGCGCTCGGCGATCTCGTCAATGTCGCCCGCGATCGACTCGTACTGCTCCTGGAAAAGCTCGTGCAGCGGGCCGAAGGACATGCCGACCACGTTCCAGTGGTAGTTGCGCAGGCGCGTGTACAGCACGTGCTCGTCGGCGAGCAGCCGGCTCAGGATCGCGGTGATGCCCTGGATGTTGGCGGCGCTCAGGCCGAGGTCGGGGGTGGCAGCGCTCTGCCCGCCCGTGGTCTTGGTAGTCATGGTCTTCCTCCCTATCCCTGTACGCTCTAGGGCTTGCAAGAACGATACCAGAAATCGGGGGGCGGAGCAACGGCCACAGGGGCGCGGCGAGGGCGGCGCCCCCCATAGATGACCCTGGTATAACCGGAGTCTGCGCAAGTACCCCTTGATGGAGCAGGCCAGCAGGCAGCACACGAAGTAGCGCTGGAGCAGGCCAACGCGAGCAAGGCCAGGGGCGCCCCGATCAGCCCAGCTCCCGCGCCAGGGCCTCCAGGTCGGCGGGTGCGACCGGGGCGCGCAGCCGTCCTACGGCCGCGGCCATGGCGCGCGCCAGGCCCTCGGCGGGGGCGCCCGGGAGGCCCGCGAGCCTGGCGCGCAGGAGGGCCACGTACGGGCGGGCGAGGTCGTCGCCCATCAGCGGCGCCTCGAGCAGGGCCAGGTCGGCCTCGAGCTGGGCGCGGGCGCCCGCCCAGTCGAGCGCCCCCGGCAGGTCGGCCGCCAGGGCCAGGAGCCGCCCGGCCCGCCCTATGGCCGCCAGGCGCTCGGGCGAGGGCGTGACAACGGCCGGGGCCGCCTCCACGGCGCCGCCGGCCGGCTCGGGGGGCGCCGCGGCGGACGGCCCGCCCTCGACCAGCCGGCGCAGCCGGGGCAGGCCGGCCCTGAGCAGGGCTTCGATCTCGCCGGCGTAGGTGAGCCAGGCGCCCAGATGCATGCGGAAGGGGTCGGGGATGTCGCGGGCCCGCCCCGCCAGCTCGCCCAGCGTGGCCGTGGGGCGGCCCGGGTAGCGCGCCCGCAACACCCGGGCGATGCCGCTCTCGACGGCGACGAGGGCGGCGGCCGCAGCGGCCAGCTCATCGCTCAGCGAGCGGGCCACGTGCCCCTCCAGGTCGAGGCCGAGGGTGAGCAGCGCCGAGCGGGCCTCAGGCTCTGCCGGGTCGCCGTCATGCCCCACCACGCCCGCCGACGCGACCCCCCAGGCCAGGCCGCCCTGCGCCGCGAGGCGCGCGAGCAGGGCCGCCGCCATTGGTGCCCGCCCGGTATCGGCCGCCCCTACAATCAACACGAGCACATCGCTCACTGGCCCCTCCACAGGCCGCCAGGGCCCCGTTCCGCCCTGACGCGCCGCGTAATTAAGGGAAATTTGACCATTCTGTCAGCTTATGATATTTTACAACTCGCCGGCGACCCTGTCCGTCGCGGCACGATCCGAGGCGATCAGCTCCAGTTTGAAGACCCAACCACACCCGAGTCCGCACAGATGTAGAGCCACGGGCCACGTCGCCCGCCTCTCCGGGGCCAGCACGGCCCTGATCACCTGCGGCCGCGCGCCCCGACAGCGCCGGTCTGATCCGTGTGCGATCACGGGGGCCCCGCGCCCCCACTGACACCCAGGAGGTCTACGCTTTGCCGAGTCCACGACTGACTCTGCCGAGCGGCGCCGACCGCGCCAATCGTCACCCCACCGTCCTCTCCCTGCTGCTGGCCCTGCTCTGCGCCCTCGCGGGCGCCCTCGCGCCGCAGCCAGCCCACGCCGCGCCGTCCCTGATCCTGCCCACCACCCCCGGCGAGCGCTGGAAGATCATTCAGGGCTACGCCTGCGGCACCCACAACGCCTGGGACCGCTACTCCCTCGACCTCGTCCAGGTTGATGGCCCCACCTACGACGCCCCCGTGCGCGCCGCCGCCGGCGGCGAGGTGTGGCACTGGCAGAGCGGCAGCGGGACGCTGATCCTGCACCACGGCAACCGCTTCTTCACCATGTACACCCACCTGGCCCGCGCCGTCACCACCGAGCGCGGCCGCTACCTCGAGGCGGGCGAGACCCTCGGCTTCGCGGGCGACCGCGGCTCGCCGGGCGTGCCTCACCTCCACTTCACCGCCTACACCGCCGGCAGCGGCGGCTGGAACGGCAAGCAGTCGGTGCCCCTGCGCTTCGCCGAGGGTTACGACCTCCCCGAGGTCGGCGGCTGCAACCAGCACGGCGGGACCGTCGTCACCGGCGCCGCGACGGGCACGACGGGGCCCTCGGCGGTCGGTGGGGACGTGCGCCGACGAGCGGGCGGCGCTGCCGGCACGGAGCGCCGGTTCGACGCTCGGTCGTGGTTCGCCGAGGACGAACCTGCCGACGACGCTGACGG
>DAOLDO010000984.1:0-2661 GCA_035327325.1 Chloroflexaceae bacterium
GGGCGGCGGGGCGCTGGTGGGCGTAGGCCCGATCGGGATAGGGGTGGGCACCTCGGCGGGCGCGGCCGGGGCTATGGTGGGCGCCACTGTGGCTGGGGGCGGGGCGGCGGCGCGGGGGGCACAGGCGCTTATGGCGACGGCGCACAGGGCCACGAGCAGGCTACGCATCTTCATAGGGGCATTGTACCGCCGCGGCGCGCCACGGTGCAAATGAACTCCCCCCTCTCGGGGGGAAGCAAGAGGGGGGAGGGGAGGGCCGCCAGGAGGCGGTTACGCGGTCAGCGGGGTGCGACCGGTCATAGCGCGGAGCCGGGCGATGCGCTCGTTGGTCTGCGGGTGGGTGCGGAACAGGTTGCCGAGGCCGCCGACGAGCGGGTTGACAATGTAGAGGTGCGAGGTGGCGGGGCTAGCCTGCATCGGCACCCGGCCCGCGGCCCACTCGAGCTTCTCGAGGGCGCTGGCGAGGGGCAGCGGGTCGCCCAGGATGCGGGCGCCGCCCGCGTCGGCCGCGTACTCGCGGGAGCGCGAGATCGCCATCTGGATGATCACGGCGGCGATGGGCGCCAGGATCATCATCAGCAGGCCGCCGACCATCCCGGCGATGCCCTCGTCCTCGCCGTCGTCCTGGCCGCTGAGGCCGGCGAACATCATGCCCCACATGGCCATATCGGCGAGCATGGTGACCGCGCCGGCGATGGTGGCGGCCACGCTCGAGATCAGGGTGTCGCGGTGCTTGATGTGGGCCAGCTCGTGGGCCACCACGCCGGCAAGCTCGTCGCGGGTGAGCAGGCGGGCGATGCCGGTGGTGACGGCGACGGCGCCCTTCTCGGGGCTGCGGCCCGTGGCGAAGGCATTGGGCGTCTCGCTGTCGATCACGTAGACGGCGGGCTTGGGGAGGCCGGCGCGGGCCGCCAGCTCCTCGACCATCTGGTGCAGCTCGGGGGCCTCGGCGGGCTCGACCGCGCGGGCGCCGCTCATGCGCAGAGCCAGCTTGTCTGAGAACCACCAGGCGCCCATATTCATCGCAAGGGCGAAGACCAGGGCGATCAGCATGCCGGTCTGGCCGCCGAGGGCGCCGCCGATCACGATGAACAGCCCGGTGAGTCCGGCAAGCAGGATTGTGGTCTTAAACGTATTCCAGATCTGCATGGTGAATCTGCTCCACACAACTAGGGACTTGCCGGGCAGCGCCCGGCCGATAGCACCAGTATAGAGCAGAGCAAATGGGCGGGTAAGAGCGGCGCTACCCACCGCCCCGGGGGAGAATTTCATACGGGGCATCCGGCGTCGGGACGCGGGATGCGGGCGCGAGCCGGCGGGGCTAGATCACATCGGGCGGGGGGACGAGGCCACGCTGGACGGCGACGATGGCGGCCTGGGTGCGGTTGCTCACGCCGAGCTTCTGGAAGATCTCGCTGAGACGGTTGCCGACGGTCTTCTCGGAGAGGCTCAGCTTGAGGGCGATGGCGCGGTTGTCATCGCCCTGGGCGACGAGGGCGAGGATGTCGCGCTCGCGGGGGGTGAGCAGGTCGGCGGCGGCGGGGGCGTTCTCGCCGCGGCGCAGCAGGTCGAGGATGCGGGCGGCGGCGCTGCCGGCGAGGGCGGCCTCGCCGCGATGGACGACGCGGATCGCCTCGATCAGCTCGCCGGCGTCGGCGTCTTTGAGCAGGTAGGCGTTGGCGCCCGCCCGCAGGGCCTCGAGGACGGTGCGCTCGTCGCGGTGCATGGTGAGGACGACGGTGCGGGTGGCGGGGCTGGCGGCCGCGATCTGGCGGGCGGCCTCGATGCCGGTCATCCCTGGCATCGAGATGTCGAGCAGGGCGATGTCGGGGCGGTGCTCGCGGGCCTGGGTCACGGCGGCGGAGCCGTCGCTCACCTCGGCGACCACCCTGAAGCCGCCCTTGCGCTCGAGCAGCTCGCGCAGGCCCTGGCGGAACATGGTGTGGTCGTCGGCGATCAGGATGGTGATCGTCTCGGCGGTGGTCTCAGTGGTCATGGCCGGCTCCTCCGCCTGGTGCGGGGCGTCAGATCGTCGAGGGCTTGCCAGCCATGATACCATCACTTCCCATAGCGTGTGCGGGGGGAGTTCTCCCCGCGGAGCTGGCAGGGGGCGCCCCTGCCACCCCGTTTGCTTGCAGGGGGCGCCCCTGCCACCCCGTTTGCTTGCGAGAGGGCCGCCCCCGGCCCTCTCGCGCTCTCCCGCGCCAGGGGCTTGAGCCCCTGGACCCCATAAGCGCCAGCCCTGCCAGCTGCACGGCCGGCGTGTCATGCCCCATGGGCGCTGCCGTTCAGGGCGCCCCGGCGCGCCGGAAGCCCGGGCCGGCGTAGGCTCCCGGCGCCTCCGGGCCGTGTGCCAGCCCGCCCCGGCCACGCCACGAGTACCGGCCGTCCCTGGCCCAGAGCCAGCCCTCTGAGAATCGGCTGGCACCCATTCCTGGGGCGCCGGGACGGTGGAGCCGGCTAGGGTGATCGGCGGCGCCGGGTCGCCTCGACGGCAGCGCCCACGAGGCATGACCGCACGGCAACGTGGGCCGGCAGTGGGCATCGCTTTTCAGGGTCCAGGGGCGGAGCCCCGGCGCGGGTGGGTGCGGGAGGGTCGGCGGCGGTCCTCCCGCGAAACGAAAGGGGTGCAGCGCCTTCTCTGCGACCTACAGCGCGCTC
>DAOLDO010000985.1:0-2656 GCA_035327325.1 Chloroflexaceae bacterium
GGGGCGATGTGGGCGGTGCTCGAGCTGCTGGCCGACCCCGTGCGCCGGTGTGCCATGGCGTCGGCCGGGCGTCGGTTGGTGGAGCAGCACACCTGGAGCCGGAGGGCGGAGAAGATCCTGGAGGCGGCGTGGGTCTGGATGAAGCGGCGGCGGGGGGGCACCAGGTCGCCCATCAGCATGGTGAAGGTCTCGTCGGCCTGCTGGGCGTCCTCGAGGTTGACCTGGAGGATGACCCGGTTGGCGGGGTTGAGGGTCGTCTCCCAGAGCTGCTCGGCGTTCATCTCGCCGAGGCCCTTGTAGCGCTGGATGCCGGCCCGCTGGCGCTCGGTGTCGCCGAGCTTGCCGAGGTAGGCGTCGCGCTCGGCGTCCGAGTAGGTGTAGACCTGCTCCTTGCCGTGCTTGATCCGGTAGAGGGGCGGCTGGGCGATGAACAGGTGCCCGTTGGTGATCAGCTGCCGCATGTGGCGGAAGAAGAAGGTGAGCAGCAGGGTCCGGATGTGGCTGCCGTCCACGTCGGCGTCGGCCATCAGGATGATGCGGTGGTAGCGCAGCTTCTCGGGGGTGAACTGCTCGCCGATCGCCGTGCCGATCGCCGTGATCAGGGCCTTGACCTCGGCGTTGGAGAGCATCTTGTCGAGGCGGCTCTTCTCGACGTTGAGGATCTTGCCGCGCAGGGGCAGGATGGCCTGGAAGCGCCGGTCGCGGCCCTGCTTGGCGGTGCCGCCCGCGCTGTCGCCCTCGACGATATAGAGCTCGCAGCGGGCCGGGTTGGTGTCCGAGCAGTCGGCCAGCTTGCCGGGCAGCGAGAAGCCCTCCATCGCGCTCTTGCGCGCCGTCTCCTTGACCTTCTGGACGGCCAGGCGGGTGCGGGCGGCCGAGATCGTCTTCTCGATGATCCGGCGGGCCTCGCCCGGGTTCTCGTCGAGCCAGGTGGCGAAGGCGTCGCCGATCACCGTGGCCACGGCGCCCGCGGCCTCGGGGCTGACCAGCTTCTCCTTGGTCTGCGAGCTGAACAGCGGGTCCTTCAGCTTCACGCTGATCACCGCCGTCAGGCCCTCGCGCACGTCGTCGCCCGTCAGGTTGGCCTCGTTCTCCTTGAGGATGTTCTTGGAGCGGGCGTAGCTGTTGATCACCCTGGTCAGGGCGGTGCGGAAGCCGGAGAGGTGGGCCCCGCCGTCGGTGTTGTTGATGTTGTTGGCGAAGGCGTAGACCGAGTCGGTGTCGTAGGTGTCGGTGTACTGCATCGCCACCTCCACCGCCACGTCGTTGACCGCGCGCTCGGCGTAGAACGGCGTCTTGTGCAGGGTCTGCTTGTCCTTGTTGAGGTGGCGCACGTAGGAGACGATGCCGCCCTCGAAGTAGAAGTGCAGCTCCTGGCCGTCGCGCTCGTCGCAGAAGATGAAGTGCAGCCCCTTGGTCAGGTAGGCCATCTCGCGGAAGCGCTGGGCGATCGCCTTGAAGTTGTAGTCAATCCCGTCCTTGAAGATCGTCACATCGGGCTTGAAGTGGATTGACGTGCCGGTGCCCTCGGCCGGCCCCACGGCCTTCACGGGCGCCTTCGGCTTGCCGGTCAGGTAGTCCTGGACCCAGAGCTTGCCGTGGCGGCGCACCTCGGCGCGCATCCACTCCGAGAGGGCGTTGACCACCGAGAGGCCCACGCCATGCAGGCCCGACGAGACCTTGTAGCCGCCGTCGCCGAACTTGCCGCCGGCGTGGAGCTCGGTGGCCGCCAGCTGCAGGGCCGAGACCTTGTGCTTGGGGTGCACGTCCACGGGGATGCCTCGGCCGTTGTCGCTGACCTTGACCGAGCCGTCCTGGTGGATGGTGATCGTGATCGTGTCGGCGTGGCCGGCCAGGGCCTCGTCAACCGAGTTGTCCACCACCTCTTTGATCATGTGGTGGAGGCCGTTGATGTCGGTGGGGCCAATATACATGCCCGGCCGCTTGCGCACGGCGTCGAGGCCCTCGAGCACGGTGATCTGGCTCGCGTCGTAGCTCTGCGGCTCTGTGGTCGTCATAATCTCTTCGTCCTTCATTGAGCGTCGCTCGTCCTTCTCAAGTCCAGGGGCCTGCGCCTGGGGGCGCCTCCGGTCTCACCCGGACAGGGCCCAGCGGGCCATCCGGTCGCGGTAGAACACGAGGCGGGCCGCGCTGAGCCCGCTGCCGACATAGGCGCTGCCGAGGATGGCCAGGGCCAGCCCCGGCGGGCTGGTGGCCAGGCGCTGCCAGATCACGCCGAGGCCGCTCGCGATCACGAAGGTGAGCAGGAGCAGCCCGAGGGTGCCCGTCAGGTCGCGCCGGACGATCGAGACGCTGTTGTAGATCGCCCGCAGGGGCCCCGAGCGGCTGATCAGGATGGCCTCGGGCGCGAAGCCCGTGTAGATGTAGGCCCGGAACAGGGCGATGTACCAGCCAAGCAGGATGGCCAGCGTCGCCCCCGGCAGGGTGGCGATCACGATCGCCGAAATGGCCAGGAAGGGCAGGGCCAGCACCAGCCCCACCGCCATCAGGGCCAGCAGGTAGCGCGCGATGCCGCCCGCCACGGCCAACCAGCGCCGCCCGCTGCCCACGGGCGGGCGCCGCTCTCCGCCCACCCCCCCCCCCACAAAAGAGAGGAAGGAGCCGCTGAGCAGCAGCGCCCCCCGGGTGAGCAGCG
>DAOLDO010000986.1:0-2655 GCA_035327325.1 Chloroflexaceae bacterium
GACGGCGTGAGCGGGCGCACGTCCGTCGGCCGCGCGGGTCGGCCAGCGGCGCCGTGGCCCAGGCCCTCGTGCGCCGCCACCCCGCCCGCGTGGCCACGCTGGTCCTCGCGCAGACCGGGCCGCCGCGCCCTGGCCGCGCCCCGCTGGCCCTGGCGTGCGCCGCGGGCTTCCGGGCCGCGCCCGCCGCCCTCACCCTGGCGCTGCTGCGGCTCGCCGTGCTGGCCTTCCTGCCGGGGCGCGACGAGGGCCACGCCTTCTGGCGCGCCCACTTCGCCGCCGTGGTCGCCGCCCAGAGCCGCGCCGCCCTGGCCGCGCGCTTCGGGGCCCTGGCCGACTACGACGTCGCCTACCGTTTCGCGCCCGCCGACCTGGCGAGCTGGCCGGGCCGCGTGGCCATCGTCGAGGCCGGCGGCGACGGCCTGCTGCCCGCCGCCGAGCGGGCCGCCCTGCGCGCCCTCTACCCCCGTGCCACTGTGCACCTGCTCGCCGGCGGCCGCCACGCCGACAGCGTCACCGACCCGCGCCCGCAGCTCGCCGCGATCAGGGCGGCCCTCGCCGGGTGAGCGCGGCGACCGGACACCCTGGCCCGGGGGGTGACGGGCGCGGAACCAGGTTTCCCCGCCTCACGCTAGCGCGTCCATCACGCCGAGTACCACGGCGTTGGTCTCGCCGGCGCCAGCGCCTCGCCGACGGCCTGCTCCAGCGTGAGCCGGCGTCCCGCGTCCATAGCCGCCGCCATGGCCTCCGGGCCGAGCTGCGCGCTGAGGGCGGCCAGGCTCTGCTCGTGCTCCTGCCTGTAGGGTGCGATCAGCTCGTGGCGGGCCTCGGCGAGCAGGGCCTCGAGGGCGCCGCAGAGCCTCGCCGCCCGCTCGGCGTAGCCCTGCGCCAGGTCGAGGGCTGCCAGACCCTGAAGTCTGTAGAGCACCCCTGTCCTGTCGCCCACGGCGAGGAGCCACTTGATGCTCTCGCCGTACAGCCTCTGGGCGCGCTCGCGATCCCCGAGCATGGCCACGGCCCGCGCCAGATCGTCGAGCGCGTAGCCCTGCATCAGCGGGTCGCCCAGGTCGCGCCAGAAGGTCAGGATCTGCTCGGCGCAGGCCACGGCGACGCCGTAGTCGCCTTTGCGGAGGGCGACCTGCTCGTGTACGTAGCTGAAGCCGGGCAGCGCGGCCCCCCCGTCGAGCCCGCGAATGATCGCGAGCCCCTCCTCGCTCACGGCAATGGCCTGGTCGTACTCGTCTCTTCCCAGGTGGGCGAGCGCGAGCTGGTCGAGGGCGGACACCAGGAGGTCCGGGTCGCCGGTGGCGCGGGCGGTCTCCACGCTCGCCTTGCTCAGCTCGAGGGCCTGAGCGTAGTCGCCGGCAGAGTTTGCCAGGTCGGACCACGCCATGAGCACCTGGGCGATCTCCGTCTGGTC
Source organism: Chloroflexaceae bacterium (assembly GCA_035327325.1). GTDB lineage: Bacteria > Chloroflexota > Chloroflexia > Chloroflexales > Chloroflexaceae > CAIWXH01. The sequence goes on from DAOLDO010000986.1 coordinate 1,418, forward strand.
GCCCTGATCGCGGAAGATGCCAAGGCTACGGCCGAGCAGCGCCGCGGCCGCCGTGAGGTCCGCACTCTCCAGAAAGCCAAAGATGGCGCGGTCACAGAGCGACCGGCCCAGGGCGGCCCGGTCGCCAAGGGCCTCGGCCAGAGCCATGGCCGTGGCGGTGTGCGCCTCGGCGGCCACCATGTCGCCGAAGCGGTGCGCCAGCCAGGCGGCGCCCTGCCTGGCCCGGATCAGGAGTCCGTCCATCTCCGGAGCGCCGGCGGCTGCGGCGCCGCAGGCTGCGAGCCCGCTAACAAGCCAGCCGTACCCCTCGCGCCAGTGGCGCCGGACATCCCAGAACCAGGTCAGCCGCACGGCCAGGTTCAGCCCGAGCGGCGGGTCGCCGCCCTTCAGGCACCAGGCGAGGGCGGCGCGCAGGTTGTCTAGCTCGCGCTCGAGCCGCGGCGGGGGCGCCGGGGCGACGACGTAGCGCGCTGCCGGAGCCAGCTGCCGGGCCAGGGCGAGCATGTGGTGGGCATGGCTCAGGCGCGCCGCCTCCCCCTCGCCGCTCGCCTCGAGCGCCCCGCGGGCGAAGGCCCGCACGGTCTCGAGGAGGTGGAAGCGCGTCTCGCCCGCGGGCTCCTCGCGCCGGCGCGCCAGGCTCTGCTCCACCAGGTCGGCGAGGAGGTCGATCACAGGGGGGGCCGCGGGGTCTGGCGCCTCGCCGCAGACGGCCTCGGCCGCCTCGACGGTGAAGCCGCCGGCGAAGGCGCTGAGCCGGGCCAGGAGCCGCCGGGCCGCGGGTTCGAGCAAACCGTAGCTCCATGCGATCGTGGCCTGCAGGGTCTGCTGGCGCGCTGGCAGGTCCCGCGGGCCGCCCCGCAGCAGCCCCAGGGCCACGCCGTGCTCGGACGACCGCAGCCGGGCGAGCAGCTCGGGCGGCGCGAAGATCGTGCTGCGCGCCGCGGCCAGCTCGATCGCCAGCGGCAGCCCGTCGAGCAGCAGGCAGATCTCGGCGCAGGCCGCCAGCTCCTCGGCGCCCCGGCTAAGCTGTGCGCCGCGCGTGCTCGCCCGCTCGACAAACAGTTCGACGGCCGGCCCGAGGGCCGCGGGGTTGCTCGCCCCGGCCGTGACGAGGCCGGGCGCCGGCGCCGCGAGCGGCAGCGGCGGCACCGCCAGCTCGCGCTCGGCCCGCAGCCGTAGCGGGGCCCGGCTCGTCGCCAGCACCTTGAGCTGTGGGCACCCGGCCAGCAGCTCGGCCA
>DAOLDO010000987.1:0-2654 GCA_035327325.1 Chloroflexaceae bacterium
TCTGCCTGGCCTGGCCGCTGCCCCTGGCCCTGGCGGCGACCCTGGCCCTGACCGTGGCCGCGCGGGCGTAGCCCCACACCCCGGGGAACTGAGGAGCCGCTGTGAGCGACGTTATCGAGATTGACGACCTGCACAAGTCGTACGGCGATCTGCCCGTGCTCCAGGGCCTCAGCCTGCGCGTCGCCGCCGGCGAGGCGTTTGGCCTGCTGGGCCCCAACGGCTCGGGCAAGTCAACGCTCATCCACCTGATGCTCGGCTTCTTGCGCCCCAACAGCGGTCGCATCAGGCTCCTCGGCAGCCCCAACCTCGACCGGACACGCCCGCGGGTCGGCTATATCCCCGAGCGCCAGCGCTACCACACGCGCTACACCGCCCGCGAGTACCTGCGCTTCCTCGGCCAGTTCAGCGGCCTGGGGGGCGGCGCCCTCAGCGACCGGGTGGACGCCGAGCTCAGGGCGGTGGGCCTGGACGAGGCGGCCGACCGCAGCCTGGGCACCTTCTCGAAGGGCATGCTGCAGCGGCTCGGCGTGGCCCAGGCCCTGCTGATGGACCCGGACCTGCTGCTGATTGACGAGCCGACGAGCGGTCTCGACCCCGCCGGCCAGCGCGAGGTGCTCGAGCTGCTCAACGAGGTGCGCGTCCGCGGCCACACGGTCTTCCTCTGCACCCACTACCTGCATGAGGTGGAGCTGCTCTGCGACCGGGTGGGCGTGCTGGCGGGGGGCCGCATCGCCACCGAGGCGACGGTGGGCGACCTGCGCGGCGTCCCCAGCAGCGTGCGCATCCACGTCGGCGCCCTCTCGCCCGAGCTGCGGGCGCAGCTGGCCGACCTGGGCCCCGCGGTCCACTGCGACGCGCAGAACGTGCGCATCAGCCCGAACGCGCCGGCGCTCCAGGAGGCGGTGCTGCGGGCCCTGCTCGACGCCGGGGTGCTGATCCTGGCCCTCGAGCCGATCGAGAGCCCGCTGGAGCGGCTGTACCTTCAGGCGGTGCGCGGAGCGCCCCCCGCCGATGGGCAGCCGGCGCCCCCGCCGCAGCCGGGCGACGGGCCGCCGCCCAGGGAGGCCGGGCCATGGGCGACGGCCGCGCCCCATGCGCCCGCGTCGGCCCGGCCCCGCCGCGGGCAGGGCGACACCCTGCTCAACGAGCTGCTTGGGCGCAGGGAGGATAGGGCGCCGGGCGAGGCCGGCCAGGAGGAGAGGTAGCGATGCGCCTGCTGCGCTTCACCGGCTTCACGCTGCTCGAGTACCTGCGCTCCGGGCGGGTGGCGATCGAGATCATCGCCGCCCTCTCGCTCTACGCGATCTTCTTTCGCCGGCCGATGAACGCCGAGTACTTCTTCAGCGTCTGCGGGGTCTTCACGCCCGCCCTGACCCTCTACACCATGGCGGCCTTCATCGGCCTGGGCGACAGGCCCCAGGGCTACGTGGTGCTCTCGCGTGGGGTGGGGCGGGCCACCTTCCTGCTCGGGCTGTTCCTGGCCGCGGTCACGGTCGTCGCCGGGGCCTACGGGCTGCTCAGCGCGGGCGTCGCCCTGCTCAACCGGCCGTCCGACCTCGACCTCGGGGGCTGGCTGCTCGGCACGCTGCCGCTCCTGCTGAACATCGGGCTCCTGGCGGCCCTGATGCTCATGCTCTCGCCCCTGGTCTTCCCGACGGGCTGGCGCCTGCTGGTGCTCGGCCTGATCGCCCTGGCCTTCTCGAGCAACTTCCTCGGCGGCCAGCTGCTCGAGACCCTGCCGGAGGCGGTGCGCGCCATCCTGCGAGCGCTCCAGGCCCTGCTCGGCGGGCCACTGGTGCCGGCCTTCTACGGCTTCCAGCTGGCCGTGACTCGCGACTACAGCGCGGCCACGGCGATCGCGAACCTGCTGGCTCAGGCGTCGCTGCTCGTCTCGCTGCTCGGGCTCTCGATCTACGCCTTCGCGCGGCGCGACCTGATCTTCAGCAGCCAGTGAGGTGTGAGCCGCTCGCTCCGTTCGCGCTGTGAGGTGTGAGTAGGGCCGCCATCGGAGGATCACCTCTCACACCTCACATCTCACTCGACCGGCACGAAGGCCACCGCGTCGGCCCAGACGCCCCTGCGGTCGTCGCCGGCCAGGGTGCTGGTGCTGACCAGGGCCTCGCCGGGCACCAGCTCGTAGACGCCGAGGTCGGCCCACCAGTTGCGGCCCTCCTCGGCGTCTGCGGTGGCCAGGCTCTCGCCGCCGGCGTGCCGGATCAGGTAGCGCAGCTCGCGCGACTCGTCGAGGCCGTTGAGGGCGAAGGGCAGGTAGGCGAGCACGCGGTAGCGCCCGGGCCGGGGCAGCTCGGGCCGCCAGGCCGCCACCACGGGCGGGCGCATGGTGGTGGAGAGGTAGGGCCGCTCGGCGCTACCCGCGAAGCTGGTGGCCGCGAAGCGCGACCCGCCGCCGTAGCCGACCTCGTTGAGCTGCCACTCGCCGGCGCTGAGGAAGCCGGGGCCGCCGTCGTCCACCACGACCACGCCGGGGGGCGGCGGGCCGCAGGGCGAGGGCATGTCGGCCCAGAGCCACACGCTGACCTGGCCGGCGGGGCTGGCCGCCCAGGGGTCGGCGCCGGCGCCGCACCAGCCGTAGGGGTCCACGTCGCGCCCGAGGTACTGGACCTGCAGGTGCAGGTGCGAGCCGATGGCGCAGC
>DAOLDO010000988.1:0-2648 GCA_035327325.1 Chloroflexaceae bacterium
CGGCGGGCGGCGGGGGTGGCGGCGCGGGCAGGGGCTCGGTGATGGCGCCGGAAGGGTCGGCGCGGAGCACCCGCGTGGCCCCGGGGTCCTCGCCGGCGGCGTCCAGCTCGTCCACCTGGGCGATCACCACGGTGATATTGTCGGTGCCGCCGCGCTCGTTCGACAGGTCCACCAGGCGCTGGACGGCCTCGTCGGGGGGGAGCATGCCGGCCACCTCGGCGATCTCGTCGTCGGCCACCAGGCCGTGCATGCCGTCCGACGAGAGCACCACCGTGTCGCCGGCCAGGAGCTCGACCGCGAAGAGGTCAACCTCGACCTCTGGGCTGTGGCCGAGGGCGCGGGTGATGATATTGCGCACATGGGAGGCCCTGGCCTGCTCGGGGGTCATCAGGCCGGCGGCCACCTGGTCGGAGACGAAGGAGTGGTCGTGGGAGATCTGGCGGATCTGGCCCTCGCGCACCAGGTAGGCCCGGCTGTCGCCGACGTTGGCCACATGGAGGCTGTTGCGCAGGAAGAGGGCCGCCACGCCCGTGGTGCCCATGCTGCCGTGGCCCTCGCTGTAGATGCGCTCGTTCGCGGCGACGAAGGCGTGGCGCAGGGCGTCGTCGGGGGGGGCGGCGTCGCTGAAGCTGGCGATGATCGTCTCGACGCCCAGCTGGCTGGCCACCTCGCCGGCGGCGTGGCCGCCCATCCCGTCGCAGACGACCAGCAGGGTGGCCTGGCCAAGCTGCCTGCCGTCGTAGGCGTCCTGGTTGACCTCGCGCCGCATCCCGACGTGCGTGCGGGCGCTGAAGCGCACTCTCATCGGCTGCTCCTCAGGCGGGCGAGCTGGCGCGCGCCGCGCGGTGAGTATACCACTACTTCACCCGGCGCGACGCGATCAGGCAGCCGAGGGCGACCAGGAGCAGCAGCCACGGCCAGAGGGTGTAGGGCTGGCCGAAGGCGACCCACAGCGAGGCGCCGCAGGCCGCCAGGCCGACGAGCGAGAGGGTGGTCTTCAGGGGCGAGGGGGCCATGTGGGGCTCCGCGGGGGCTGGGCGCGGGGGCGCCGGGTGGTCAGCGGACGAGGCGCGAGAAGATCGCGAGGAATAAAGCCGCCAGAAGCAGCGTTAAATAGAACAGGTTGCCGGTGGCGCTGGTGAAGAGCACCGCGAGGGCGGCCACAAGGGCGGCCACAAACATGCAGCCGCGGCGCACCCGGCGCACGCTCGCCTCGACGTCGTTGGGCTCTGGGGTCATCGCGCGGCGGGCGGGCCCGCCCCTCCTTTCGCCAGCCCGGCCCGGGCGGGCCGGCAGCCGCCTATGGTACCACAGAACCATAGCCATCCCCGGGCTGTTGCGCTATTGTAATCTGTGCCAATGGTTTTTGTCAGGTCCGCCCAAAGGCCCCGTGCTATAATTGCTCGCAACCAGGAGATGACAGATTTTTCATCCTCGGCGCAACAGCGACCCTCTGTCATAGACACCTATGTTTGACCAAGAAAACTGGCGGACCAACATCGCCGAGCGGCTGGCGGGCTTCACGCGCAACCCGCGCCAGGACATCCAGATCGCCGGCACGGCCTCGGTGCTGGGCTACCTGGCGGTGCGCACCCTCGAGCCCTTCCTCGAGGCGTTTCAGAAAGAGCCCGTGGCCGCCGTCCTGGCCCTGGCCGAGATCGTGCGCGGCCCCGGGGCCGACATGATCGTGCGCCGCGCCAGCCAGATGCGCTTCCAGGTGGCCTACCTGATCGAGCGCGAGCTGCGCACCAGGGCCGAGCTGCGCGCCGCCGTCGAGCAGCTGCTGGTCTCGCTGAACGTCATCCACCTGGCGCGCCAGCGGCTCAACAGCAGCCGAGACGAGTGGCTGCGCCTGACCCTGCTCGCCGAGCTGGACGCCTACAGTCCGGGCGAGTTCGGCCAGCTGCGGCGCCTGCTGCACGACCCGGGGTGGCAGTCGCGCTACGAGACGATCCGCAGCCTGCGCATGCGCAGCGGCCACTACAGCGCCGCCGACCTGGTGCTGCTCCACGACGGCTTGGCCGACAGCGCCTCGCACGTGCGCGCAGCCGCCGCCCGCATGCTGGGCCAGTTCGCCGGCACGCCCCCTGCCCCCCTGGTCAAGGCCCTGACCAAGGTGGCCCTCTACGACTGCGACCTGGAGACGCGCTTCGCCGCCGCCCGCACCCTGGGCGCCCTGCGCGACCGCATCGCCTCGCCACAGCTGATTGACCACCTGGGCCACTGCCTCGGCGACGAGGACAGCTTTGTGCGCTCGGCCGCCGCCCTGGCCCTCGGCCAGCTCGGCGAGCTCGCCGGCACCCCCGCCCTGATTGACCGGCTCACCCGCCTGATCGGCGACAGCGACCCCTACGCCCGCGAGGCCGCCGCCCGCGCCCTCGGCCGGATCGGCGGGGCCGCCGCCACCCACACCGTCCTCGGCGCCCTCACCAGGGCCATGGAGGACCCCGACGCCAACGTCCACGAGGCCGCCATTGACGCCCTCACCCGCCTGCGCAAGATCCGCGCGACCCTCCCCCTGAACCCCGCCCGCACGCCCTCCGAACCCCTTACCGTCTGAGGTGTGAGTCGCTCGCTGTGTGAGGTGTGAGCGCAGTAGAGCTGTGCTCGTGGCCGAGTCACACCTCACACCTCACACCTTATCCTCG
>DAOLDO010000989.1:0-2646 GCA_035327325.1 Chloroflexaceae bacterium
GCCCGCCACACCCTCGAGCTGGCCTTCGCCCCCGTCGCCCGCCGCCTGACCGCCCTGCGCGACGGCGCGTCGGACCTGCTCGGCGGCCCCTGGGGCACGTCGGCCATGGAGGCCCGCATCGCCGAGCTCGAGCGCGAGAACAGCAGGCTCAGCGACGAGCTGCTGCGCCTCGAGCGGGCCCAGGTCGAGAATGTGTTCCTGCGCCAGCAGCTCGAGATCCAGCGCGAGCGGCCCTGGCAGCTGCTCGGCGCCGAGGTGACGGTGCGCTCGCCCGACGCCGGCCGCCGGGTGATGATGCTGGCCCGCGGCGAGCGGGACGGCCTGCGCCCCGGGATGGCCGTGCTCGGCCAGCTGCCGGGCGGCCCGACGGCCCTGGTCGGCATCGTCGAGACCGTGGGCCCGCGCACCGCCGCGGTGCTGCTGATCACCGACATCGGCAGCCAGGTGAGCGGCCGGGTCATCCACGACGGCCGCGCCGCGGTCGGGCTGGTGCAGGGCCAGTGGCAGCTCGGCTCGCGCCTGCGCCTGGCCCAGATCGATCGCGCCATCCCCATCGCCCCGGGCGACCCCGTGGTCACCGCGAGCCTCACGGCGGCCCTCGGGCTGCCCCTCGACCTCGCCGCCGTGCCGCCCGACATCCCGATCGGCAGCGTCGAGCAGGTGGCCACGACCGAGCAGTACCAGCAGGCCGAGCTGCGGCCCTATGTTGACCCCGACCAGGTGCGCTACGCGTGGGTGATTCTCAGCCAAGACGACTAGAAGAGGTCCTCGCCCGCGAGGCCGGCCGCGTGCTCGCCCTGGTCGCCCTGGCCATGGCCCAGGTGACGCTGCTGGCCACGCCCCTGGGCTTCGCGGCCCCCCTGGTGCTCGTGGCGGTGATCTGCCGGACGCTGCTCGGGATCGGCGCGGCCTTCCCCGACGTGGGCCTCAGCCGCTCGCTGCGCTGGGCCCTCTACGGTGGGCTGGCCCTCGACGTGCTGACGGGCGCGCCCATCGGCGCCCACGCCCTGGCCCTGCTGCTCGCCGCCCTGGCCGTGGCCGGCGCCACCCGCCGCCTGCGCGTCGCGCGCCCCCTGATCCCGCTCCTCGCCGTGCTGGCCGCGGCTCTGATCTACGAGGTGACCCTGGCCCTGCTCACCCAGCCCGCCCCGATCGAGTGGCGCAGCTACAGCCAGGTGGTCGTCCTGCCCGTGGTGCTGGCCGCCCTGGTGCCCGCCCTGCCGATGTTCTTTCTGCTACGCTGGATGCTGCGGGAGCAGCTGTAACACTATGCCACGCCTGATCGTCCTGCGGGCCCTGCTGCTGGTGATCGTGACCGTCCTGGTGGGGCGGCTCTACCAGCTGCAGCTGGTGGAGAGCGACAGCAAGCGCTTCGGGAGCACGCCCGAGGAGATCTACCGGCGCTACCTGACGGTGGCGCCGCGGCGGGGCGAGATCTTCGCCGCCGACGGGCGCAGCCTGCTGGCCGAGAGCGTGCCGACCTACAACCTGGCGGTGGTTCCGGGCCGCCTGCCGGACGCCGCGCGCGAGCCCCAGCGCCGCGCCGAGGTGCTGGCCCGCCTCACCCAGGTGGCGGGCCTCACGGCGACCCTGACGATCTCGCCGAGCGCGGCCCTCGCCGAGCGCCCGCGCCTGCGGCTCGAGCTGGGCAGACTCGGCCGGACGCCGACGGCGGCCGCCACGGGGCCCATGACCGTGACCGTGGCCCCGGAGGCCACGATCGCGGCGTTGACCCTGAGCCGCGCCTACAGCGACGTGCTCACCCTGGCCAGCCCGATCGAGGCCCTGATCCCGCGCGAGAGCGTGCGCGGCTACCAGACGGTGGTGGTCAAGGAGGACATCTCGCCCGACCTGGCCCTGGCGATCACCGAGAACGCCAACTACCTGCCCGGAGTGCAGGTGGTCGAGAGCTACAGGCGCCGCTACCCGGCCAGCGCCGAGGTGCCCTCGCTCTCGCACATGCTGGGCTACATCGGGCGCATCACCGAGTGCGAGCTGGTGGCCGAGAACCCGGCCAGCTCGTGGCTCACCGGGCTGGCGGACGTGGTGAGCCACGCGGGGCGCTGCGGCCTGATCCCCAAGGAGCTCGAGCCGTCCAGCATCGGCATGCCGCCCTACCTGCCCGACGACCGGATCGGCAAGGTGGGCCTCGAGGGCGCCTACGAGGTCGAGCTGCGGGGCCGCATGGGCATCCAGACCCTGCTTGTGGACGCCCTGCAGCGCCCGGTGAGCCCGCCCGACGAGCTGCGCCCGGTCGAGAACGGCCAGAACCTGGTGCTGACGGTGGACCTGGCCTTCCAGGCCGAGGTCGAGCGGATCATGCGGCGCTGGATCGCCGAGGGCGAGCGCCGCCGCCAGAGCTCGCCCGACGCGTACAAGCGCGACTACGACCCGATCGTGGCCGGGACGGCCGTGGCGATTGACCCCCGCGACGGCCGCATCCTGGCGATGGTCTCGTTGCCGACCTACGACAACAACGTCTGGGTTGACCCGGCGCGGCGGGCCGAGCTGACGGCCCTGCTGAGCAGGGACGACCCGGAGGAGCTGGCGGAGCTGCTGCGGCTGGCGCCGCTGACCGACCGGGCGATCGCGGGGCAGTACCCGCCCGGCTCGACCCTGAAGCAGTTCGTGGGCGCGGCGGCCCTG
>DAOLDO010000990.1:0-1188 GCA_035327325.1 Chloroflexaceae bacterium
GTGACCGCCACGGTCAGCCTGGCCAGCATCCCCGGCGGCGAGCTGGCGGGCGGCGGGCGGCGCAACACCGACCCGGGCGGGACGGCGGGCTTCAGCTTCGTCGTGCTGAACACGGGCACCGTGCCGCTCTCGTACACCGTGGGGCTGACCAACAGCCTGCCGGGCTGGAGCGCGGAGGCCGCGGGCGTCCCCACGGCCGTGGTGCCACCCGGGCTGACGGCGACGCTCACCGTCAGCGTGACCGCGCCGGCCGACGCGACGCCAGGGGTGACCAACACAACCACGGTGGAGCTCCTGGCGGGCGACGGGGCGGGGCCGGCCCTCGACACCGCCACGGCGGTCACGGGCATCGGGCCGAGCCAGGGCGTGCTGATCGAGCCCAAGGGCCTGCTGGTCGAGGCGCGGCCCAACGCGACCGCCACCCTGGCCCACACCCTGACCAACCTCGGCTCGGAGCCGGGCACCTTCAGGCTCACCTCGGCCGACAGCCTGGGCTGGGAGGTCGGTCTCGCGGGCGATCTGGTGACCCTGGGGCCGGGCGCCAGCATCCCGCTCTTCGTGCCGGTCACGGTGAAGCCGAGCGCCGAGGCCGGGGCGCGCAACTTCGTCCGGATCAGGGCCGAGCTGGTGGACGACGCCACGGTCTTCGACGAGACAATTGACGAGGTGACGGTGCCCCTGGTGGCCGGGCTCAACCTCTCGGCCTCGCAGGTGCGTGGGGTGCGGCCAGGGGCGACGACCAGCCTGGACAGCCTGACCGTCTTCAACAGCGGCAGCGCCTTCGACTTCTTCGCCCTAGACGTAATCGGCGAGGACGCGGACTGGGACGTGGTGCTCGGCCAGAGCGTGGTCGGCATCAACACGGGCGACCCGGCGCGGGTGGCGGTGCGGGTGCGGGTGGCCCCCGGGGTGGCGCCCGGCACGACGCGCACGATCCGCATCGAAGCCCGCTCGCTCAACGACGGCACGGTGCGCTCGAGCGTGAACCTGGTGCTCACAGCCCTCATGGCGGACGGGCAGCCGCCGCCCGACCCGACCCGCCTGCGGACCTACCTGCCCATGGTCCGGAGGTGAGATCTGGGGAAACCAGGTTTCCCCAGGCCCCTGCATGGCCCCTGAGGCCGCCCCCGACCGCCAGGAGGCACACATGAGGACCACCGCCGTAGGGGCGGCCCGGCGTGGGCGCCC
>DAOLDO010000990.1:1288-2639 GCA_035327325.1 Chloroflexaceae bacterium
GGCGGCCCGGCGTGGGCGCCCGGGCCGGGGGGCCAGGAGGCACACATGAGGACCATCGCGGTGCTGCACGGCCCCAACCTGAACATGCTGGGCCGGCGCGAGCCAGAGGTGTACGGGCGCACGACCCTGGCGGAGATCGACGCGGCCCTGGCGGCGCGGGCCGAGGCGGCGGGGCTGCGGCTGGCGAGCCTCCAGTCGAACCACGAGGGCGCCCTGGTGGACTTCCTGCAGGGGGAGGGGTGGGCGGCCGCGGGGGTGATCATCAACCCCGGGGCCCTGACCCACTACGGCCTATCGCTGCGCGACGCCCTGGCGGCCCTGAGCGCCCCGATCGTCGAGGTGCACCTGTCGAACGTCTACAGGCGCGAGCCCTTCCGGCACACCTCGGTGGTGGCCCCGGTGGCCACCGGCCAGATCGCCGGCCTCGGCTGGCGCGGCTACCTGCTGGCCCTCGAGTGGCTGATCGCGGAGCTGTCTGGCGCGGCTCCCCCTCTCCGCGGCGGAGAGGGGGGCGGGGGGTGAGGGCTACTCCTCCGGGGGGAGCGAGGTGGCGATATCGTAGACCAGGACCTGGACGTCGAGGCCCTCGCCGGTGAGGAGCTGCATCGTGTAGTCCTGGGTGGCCTCTTTGATCGCCGTCTCGGCGCCTGCGGGGGCGTAGGCGCGAATGCTGGCCTCCTCGTCGGAGGCGCGGGTGATGCGGACGACGGCCTCGGGGCAGGCGGCGCTGACGCGCCGGCTCACCTCCGCGATGGCGTCCTCAAGAGTCATGGGTGTCCTCCAGGGTGCAAGGGCGGTGGCGGCTACGGGCCATACTATACCCGCTCGTGCCCTAAACGGCAACCTGGCGGCTTATGGCCCCCGGCCGAGGTTGTCGGCGCAAACCGCCGCCTGGGGGATGCCCGCGCAGACCTGCCTGTAGGCGTCCAGGGCATCCTCGCGCAGGTCGTCGTCGTCCGTCTGGCCCGCGGCCACCCAGAGGTTGTAGAGGGCCAGGGCCTGCTCGCTCGAGCCCGGGGGGGCGGCCCGGGCGGCCGCGAGGTAGTACTCGGCCGCGGCGTCCCAGTCGCCGACGGCGGCGGCGCAGTCGGCCTGGATGGCCCAGGTGGAGTAGGGGTCGTCGCCGAGGGCGCGGGCCTGCTCGGCGGCGCCGCAGCTCGCGGCGGCGGCCATCACGCCGCTCGCCACCTGCTTGCGCGCGATGTAGCCCTCGAGCCAGCTGTAGTGGGCCAGGGCGGGCGTGGCCACGAGGGCCAGGGCCAGGGCGGGGGCTGCCGTCACGGCGGCGAGGCGGACGGCGCGCCTCCCGGGCGCCGCCATGGCGACCAGGGCCTCGGCCAGGCGGTGGCGG
>DAOLDO010000991.1:0-2636 GCA_035327325.1 Chloroflexaceae bacterium
CGGACGGACAGCGGGTGCTCGTCACCGGCGCGTCGGGCGGGGTGGGCCTGGCCGTCGAGCTGGCCTTGCCGGGCACCATGCTCGGGGTGATCGCCGGCGCGGGGCTGGGGCGCCTGCTCCACGGGCTGCTCGCGGGGCCCCTGCTCGCCTGGGCGATCGCGCCGCGGGGGTAGGGCTGCGGCCGAGCAAGGCCGAGGGCTTGCCGCTCCCAGGCGGGGCGGCCACGCCGGGCCGCCCGTACTGCGCCTATCGGGCGCAATGACGGCCTGACGTGGCCCCTGCTCGCCTGGGCGATCGCGCCGGGCGCGGGCGGGTAGTGGCCGGCTCAGCCCAGCGGCGGAGTTGACTCCGCCGTCGCCGGTGGTATACTCGCCCTGTGACCGAATGACCGGAACGGTCATTGATGAGGAAGTCAATGCCGAGGCCATTCAGCGCGGGCGAGCGGGAGGCGATCCGGGCGGCGCTGCTGGAGCGCGGGCGCCGGCTGTTCGCGGCCCAGGGCCTGCGCAAGACGAGCGTCGAGGAGCTGACGGCGGCGGCGGGCATCTCGAAGGGCGCCTTCTACCACTTCTTCGCCTCGAAGGAGGAGCTGTTCTTCGAGCTGCTGGAGGCGCACGAGGCCCGCTACAAGGCCGATCTGCTCGAGGCGATCGCCCGGGCCGACCTGCCGCCGCGGGCGCGCATGCTAGCCCTGCTCGAGCGCTCCCTCGCGCTGCTGCGCTCGGAGCCCCTGTTCACGCGGCTGGGCCGCGCCGAGTACGAGCTGCTGCTCAGGCGGCTGCCGCCCGAGCGCGTGACCGCCCACCTCGCGGGCGACGACGCCTTTGCCGAGCGCTTCGCGGCGGCCTGGGCCGACCAGGGCGTCGCGCTGGCCCTGCCGCCGCCCCTGGTCGCGGGTCTCATCCGTGCCCTCTTCTTCGTGAGCATGCACGAGGAGGACTTCACCCCCGGCGGCTACCCCGCCGTGATCGCCGAGCTGACGGCCCTCGTGGCCGCCCGGCTCGTGCCGGAGGAGGAGCGATGATCGCCGTCAACGAGCTGAGCTATACCTACCCGGGCGCGGGGCGGCCCGCCATCAGCGGGCTGAGCTTCGCGGTGGCCCCCGGCGAGATCTTCGGCTTCCTCGGCCCGAGCGGCGCCGGCAAGTCAACCACGCAGAAGATCCTGATGAAGCTGCTGCGCGGCTACGCGGGTGAGGTGCGGGCCTTCGGGCGCGACCTGGCGAGCTGGGGCGCCGACTACTACGAGCGGGTGGGCGTGGGCTTCGAGCTGCCCAACCACTTCCTACGCCTGAGCGCCAGGCGCAACCTCGCCTACTTCGCCGCCCTCTACAGCGGGCCCACCAGGCCCGCCGACGAGTTGCTGGCCCTCCTGGGCCTGGCCGACGCCGCCGACACCCCGGTCGAGCAGTTCTCGAAGGGCATGCAGACGCGCCTGGGCATCGCGCGGGCCCTGCTGCACCGCCCCGAGCTGATCTTCCTCGACGAGCCGACCACGGGCCTCGACCCGGTGAGCGGCCGCATGGTGAAGGAGCTGATCCGCGCCCAGCGCGACGAGGGCCGCACCGTGGTGCTGACCACCCATAACATGGCCCTGGCCGACGAGCTGTGCGACCGGGTGGCCCTGATCGTGGACGGCCGGATCGCGCAGATTGACGCCCCCCGGGCCCTGCGCCTGCGCTACGGCGCCCCGCGCGTGCGGGTCGAGTACGTGAACGGCAGCCTGCACAGCGCCGAGTTCCCCCTGGAGGGCCTGGCCGACAATGGCGCCTTCCAGCGCCTGCTGCGCGACACGAGCGTGCAGACCATCCACAGCCGCGAGGCGACCCTCGAGGACGTCTTCATCGCGGTGACGGGGAGGAGCCTGTCATGAGAAGGCTGCTGGCGACCGCCCGCTGCGACCTGGAGCTGCAGGCGCGCAACGGGCTCTACCTGGCGACGGGGCTGGTGCTGCTGGTGATGCTGGCCGGCCTCGCGGCCCTGCCGCCCTCGGGCATCGCCCGGCTGCTGCCGGCCTTCGCCCTGAACACCCTGGCCGTGACGGGCTTCTTCTTCAGCGCGGCCCTGACCCTGCTCGAGGCAGCCGAGGGCAGCGCGGCGGCCCGCTCGGTGACGCCACTGCGGGCCGGCGAGTACCTGGGGGCGCGGGCGGCGACCCTGGCCCTGCTCGGCGTCGCCCAGCAGCTGGCCGTCGGGCTGCTGCTCCTGGGGCCGGCGCCCGGCCTCGCCCCGCTCGCCACGGGCGTCGCCCTGGCGGCGGCGATCCTCGCCCTGGTCGGCTACGCCCTGGCGGCGGGCAAGACGTCGCTCGGGGCCATGCTGCTGCCGTCGGTGCCCTGGCTCGGGCTGCTGCTGGCCCCGATGCTGGCCGACGTGCTCGACTGGCGCGGCCCGCTCCTGTGGCTGCACCCGCTCCAGGGCCCCCTGGCCCTGATGCGCGCCGCCGTGGCGCCCGCCGCCCCGTGGGAGCTCGCCCTGAGCCTGGCCCTCGGGCTGGCCTGGCTGGGCGCCGCCTTCGCCCTCGCCCGGCGCCGCTACGAGGCGGCGCGAGGCTGATGTGAGCTTGATCCGCGCCCTCCTGCTAAGGCAAGGTTCCAGAAGGGCGTATGCCGCTTGACGGTCGCTCCGGACCTCACC
>DAOLDO010000992.1:0-2627 GCA_035327325.1 Chloroflexaceae bacterium
CGCCGCTCGCCGCTCACCGCCTCGCCCAGCAGAGTGAGGAAGTAGCTGCTGAGCAGCAGCGCCACCAGGTTGATCAGCGCCGCCGCCGCCGCCAGCTGCCAGGGACCCGCCGGCCCCACCGCCCCGGCCGCGCCGCCCCGCGGCGGCTCCAGCACCGGCATGAAGTTCAGCCAGGCGAGGGCCAGGCGCACATCGCTGAGCAGGATGCCCTCCACGAGGGCGTCGCGCTCGCCACCGAGCACGCCGCCCAGGCCGTCCAGCCGGGCGCGCAGCTGCGCGGCGAGGGGGCCCAGCCCCACAGGCGGGCCAAGCCAGAGATAGGCGCTCAGGGCGGCCGGGAGGGCGATCACCCACGGCCGCCTGTGCAGGGCCCCGTAGCCCGCGCCGATTGTGTCCACCAGGCTCGCGTTTCTGGGCTTGGCAATGCTCAATGCCCCCTCCTCACAACCCCGCCATTATACCACATCGGCACCTGTTTGGGAAGTCGAAGTAGCACGGGCGTGCGGCTTGCTCGCTGCGCTCGCGCGCCGGGGTGAGGCTCGCCTGTGGCTCGCTGGGGTGAGGCTCGTTTCACTCGCGGGGTGACGCTCGCCTGCGCTCGCTGGGGTGAGGCTTGTTTCACTCGCTGAGGTGAGCGTGCTCGGTGCTGACCTGTGCGGATCACCCTAGCGCGCGAGCGACAGCAAGCCAGCGTCACCCCCGGCGAGCGACAGCGAGCCGTCACCCCAGCGCGCGAGCGAGCGCGAGCAAGCGTCACCCCAGCGAGCGCGAGCGAGCGTCACCCGAGCGAGCGGAGCGAGCGTCCCGGATCGCGTAGGGCAGGTAGACCAGCACGAAGGCCGCCAGGCCGATCAGCTGCAGGGGGATGATGTACCACGGCCACGGGCCCAGGTAGTCGAGCAGGGTGGGGTAGTCGGGCTTGCGGGCCACGAACATGTAGTTGCCGCCCGTGAGCCAGTTGGCCACGCCGACGACCGCGAGGATCAGGTTGGTGAGCACGGCCGCCAGGGCGATCGAGCGCCAGGTGGGCCTGTAGCCCCAGGCTGCCGCCGCGTAGACCACCGCCCAGAGGATCACCCCGTGGGAGGTCCAGAAGATCCAGTAGACGAAGTGGGGGAAGTTGAAGCCGCCCGCCTGCAGGTCGGGCGTCAGCAGGGCCTGGGTGGCGCCCGCGAAGCCCCAGAAGTAGAGCAGCTGGTAGAGCGTGGCGCTGCGCGTGGCCAGCATGATCGCCGCCAGCGGCACCGCCAGGGTGCACAGATGCAGCGGCAGCGAGTAGCGCACGCTCCACAGGCCGTTGCTCAGCTGCCAGAGGTCCCACCCGAGCCAGTTGGCCACGGCGAAGGCCGCCAGCCCCCAGCGCAGCCCCTCGCGCCCCCTGGGGCCCAGGCGCGGCGTCACGGCGGCGACCAGGAAGCAGATGGCGACGATGGCCGCCAGGGGCCAGAGGTGCGCGGGCGAGAAGAGCACGAACGGCGGGCCGCGGAAGTCGAGGCCGAAGAAGTCTGAGCCCATAGGCCATCCCCGGCAGAACGAAGCGCCACAGGGGGAACAGCCTGATTGTACCACGGGGGCCCCGGGCGCCCGCGCCCGGGTCAAGATCAAGGCGGGCGCCAGCAATGGCGCCCGCCCCTCTATCGCCTAGCCGTCTCGCACCATGGTCCCGTCGGGGAGCCAACGGATGCGGACGCCGTCAACGTCCGTCCAGGGTTCGCTCTCGTCCTCCTCCGCTTCCTCGTGGACGATCACGGGGCCCCTGTTGCGCGACCACTGGAGCAGCTCGTCAATGGTGAACCAGCCCGACTGGTACTGGACCTGGTCGGTCGGGTTGAGCCAGAACCGGATCTGGCCGTCCATCCACTGCCAGCGCTCGAGCGAGCGCCACTGCTTGCCCTGGTCGTTGAGCACGGACTTGAGCTCTTCCAGCATGCGCAGCAGCTCGGGGAGCGTGTGGCGGTTGCTGTAGCGCAGCTGCAGGAGGCGCTGGTTGACTGCGTCGCGTAGGTGTTCGAGCTCCTCGATGCTCAAGCCTTCGATGTCAATGTCGGTCACAGCAGCGTCCTTTCCGTGGCTGCCGGTGCAACCTGGCGGCTGTGAGCGCCGTGGTGTGATGCTGCTGCGATGGTGGTTGCTCCGCTCCGGCACCCAATCCAGAGCGACTCCCTGGGGTCGTCGTCCGACGCGTACTGCGGTGTACGAACTCGTCGGGTGGTGACCACCCGCATCTCTATCATACCGCATCTCTCTTACAACCAGCGTGCCAAAAACCTGACACTCCTGTCACAAAATTCTGCGGCCTGTACACAGCTTAGACGTCGCCGGCGGCCTCTTTGTTCACATGCCGACCCGCGCCGGCCTTGACAGCGACAGTTCCAGTATGTGCTACAATGTGCCGGAAAGAACAAACACCCGTTGATTCGGATCACATGCCGACGTCAGGCATCCGTACCCAGCAGTCGTACGCGGGCTGGTAGATTTTGCTACGCCCGACCGCCCCGCCCCTCCCCCTCCTTCCCCCCGGTCGTGCTCATCCGGCTCCACCCGCCCCCAAGCATCGCCCTGGTGCTCAGGCTCCGGCGCGGGACGCAGGCGACACCGGGTGCTCTATGACCACCCCCTTCCCCAGC
>DAOLDO010000993.1:0-2627 GCA_035327325.1 Chloroflexaceae bacterium
GGCGGGCCTGCTCGAGCTGGAGCCCCTGGTGGACCGGCCCGGCGCCTTCCGCTGGACGGACGGGGCGGGCGAGCTGCGCCCCCCCAACCCGGGCGGCCCGCTCTACCTGCGCCTGAGCCTGTCGAGCGGCCTCGACACGCCCACCCCCCTCGAGCTGGTCGCGGGCGCCTCGACCCTGCGCTTCACGGTGCTGCCGGGGCTCCACGAGTACGGCCTGCTGCTCCCCGGGCAGCGAGGCGAGCGGGTGGCGCTCGAGCTGCGCTCGCCGACGGTGGAGGCCGACGGGCGCCGGCTCGGCGTGGTGGTGCGCCGGCTGCTGGTGGCGGGCGACGGGCCGGCGCCGCCGCTGCTGCTGGGCGCGATGCTGCTGGCCACGGCCGGGGCCTACGGGCTGCTCAGGCGGGCGGGCCTGGGCGTGACCGCGGCAGCGGGCGCCGTACTGGCCCTCCAGGCGGGCGCGGCGGCCTGGCAGTGGGCGGGCGCCTGGCGCTACGGCTTCCTCGGCGGGCTGCTGGCTCTGGGGGGGGCGGCCGCCCTGGGCGCTCTGGTGCTCGAGCGGGTGTGGCCGCCGCTGCCGCCCGCGCCGGCGGCCCCGGTCGTCTACGGGCGGCGCGACTGGCTGGCCCTGGGCGGACTGCTCGCCCTGGCCCTGGCCCTCTGCGTGCCGTGGCTGGGCGCCCCGGACCCCGTGGGCGACCTCGAGCTCTCGGCGCGGCGCATGGGCTTCCTGATGCGGGGCGGCTTCGCCGAGGCGTTCACCTACGGGGCCGACTACATGCCGCTCAGGCTGCTCATCCTGCGGCTGCTGGCGCCCCTGGTGCCGCTGCTGGGCGGCGCGTACTACGAGCCCCTGCCGGCGATCACAAGGGCGATCATCAAGCTGCCCAGCCTGGCGGCCCTGCTGCTCACCGTGGCCCTGCTCTTCCGCTGGGCCAGGGCCTACGGCGGCACGGGGCGCGCCGCCCTGATCGCGGGCCTCTACGCCGTGGCCCCGCCGGTCTGGATGAACGCCGCCTGGTGGGGCCAGGTGGACGTGCTGCTCTCGCTGCCGATGGTGGCGGCCGTGGCCCTGCTCGACCGCTGGCGCGGGCGGGTCAGCTGGCTGTGCTGGGCGGCCGGACTGCTGATCAAGCCCCAGGCGATCATCCTGGCGCCCCTGCTCTACGGCGCCACCCTGCGCCGCTACGGCCCGCGGGGGCTGGTCGAGGGCGGGCTGGCGGCCCTGGCCCTGATCGCCGCCGCAGTCGCCCCCTTCGCGCTGCTGGGCGAGGGGCCGGGCCTCTACCAGGCCGCCGTCGGCTCGGTCGGGCGCTTCCCCCAGGTCACCAACAGGGCCTTCAACCTCTGGTGGCTCGTGGTCGGCGACAGGGCCGTCTCCGACCTGACGGTCTGGGCCGGGCTGAGCTACCGCTCGCTCGGCTTCCTGCTGATTGGGGCCGCGGCCCTGGTGGCCACGCTGGCCGTGCTGCGCCGGCCCGACGGGCCGACGCGGGCCCTGGCCGCCGCCGCCCTGGCTCTGGCCTTTTTCGCCCTGCCCACCCAGATCCACGAGCGCTACGCCTTCTTCGCGCTGCCCTTCCTGCTGCTCGCCGCCGCGACCGACCTGCGGCTGCTCCTGCCCTACGCCCTGGTCGCCGTGACCGGCACGCTCAACATCCTCGGCGCGATCAGAGGCTTCGCGCCCGACCTGCACCGCGCTATCCGCGCCTCGGCCACGCCCGAGGCGGTCGCCTGGGTCAGCCTGGCCACCCTCGCCGGCCTGCTGCTCTACCTGCTGCTCACGCCGCGGGCCACGCCGTGGAAGCCCAGGGACTGACCGAGCAGGGCGTCGCCGCCCTGCGCGCCGGCGACCGCGAGGCGGCCCGCGCCCTGCTCGCCGCCGCCGTCCGCGCCGACCCCGGCGACGCCCGGGCCTGGCTCTGGCTCTCGGGCGCCCTGGCCGACCCCGCCGCCCAGCGCTACTGCCTCGAGCGCGCCCTCGCCCTCGACCCCGCCAGCGCCCCCGCCCGCGCGGGGCTCGAGGCCCTCGGGGCGGACGAGCACGAGCGACCGCACGTGGCCGCCCGGCCCGTCGGCGCCGGTGTGCCGGCCTTAAGCCCCGCGAGACGCCCCAGGCCCCGCGGTCTCGAGCCCGAGCGGAGCGACGGCGGGCTCCCGGTCACCCCTGGCCTGGAGCGTTCTTCCGCTCTTCCCGCGGACCCCTGGCGCCTGATCTGGCGGCGGCCGCGGGCGGCGGTTCGCGCGGCCCTGGCGGGGCGACCGCTGTGGGAGCCGTGGCTGCTGGCGGGGCTGGCGGGGACGAGCGCGGCCCTGAGCTGGGCGCTCTGGCGCGGGCTGGGCGCGGCGGCGGGCCCGTGGGCGCTGCTCGTGATCGGCGCGGCGGCGGGCGCGCCGCTGGGCGCGGTGGGGCTGCTTCTCGGGGGCGTGCTGCTGCGCACTGGCGGGCGGCTGCTCGGGGGGCGGGCGGGCGCGGCGCAGGTGCGGGCCGCCCTGGCCTGGGCCCTTGCGCCCGCGGCCGCCGGGCTGCCGGTCGGGCTGGCGCTGCTCGCCCTGGGCCCGGCACAGGGGTTGCTCGCCGGCGCCCTGTGGGCCGCGCAGGCGGGCCTGTGGGCCTGGTCCGCCGCCCT
>DAOLDO010000994.1:0-2625 GCA_035327325.1 Chloroflexaceae bacterium
TGCCACCCGCGCCCCCTCTGCGGGCTGCCGCCCGCGCCCCCTCTGCGGGCTGCCGCCCGCGCCCCCTCTGTGGGCTGCCGCCCACGCCCAGCAGCTTTGCGAGGGGGCGCACGCGCGCCCCCTCCCGCTCCCCCGCGCAAGGGGGCGCTGCCCCCCTTGACCCCCAAGTGGCGCTAGCTCTGCCGGCCCGCCCAGCCCGTTGTCATGCCTCATTCCTTAAGGATCGGTGCGTGTGCCGGCGCCCTCAGGCTTTTTGCCGGGCAGCGGCGCAAAGGCTGTAGCTGGCGCGGGAGAGCTGCCGGCCGGGCCGACCACGCCGGCCAGGGCCACAACCCGCGCCCGGGCGCCCTGAACGGCAGCGCCCACGGGGCATGACCGCACGGCAAGGCGGGCCGGCAGAGGCATTTCTTTTCGGGGTCGAGGGGCGGAGCCCCCGCGCGGGAGAGCGCGAGAGGGCCGGCGGCGGCCCTCTCGCAAAGCAACGGGGTGGCAGGGGATGCCCCAAAGCAACGGGGTGGCAGGGGCGCCCCCTGCGCGACGCCGACCGCGCGCCGGCCGCCCCTCCGCTGCGCTAGGGTCGGGCCTCGGGCCCGAGCACCACCACGATCGTGGCCTCGCTGGCCACCCCGGGCGGCGCCCCGCGCACCAGCTCGGCGCCGAGGGTGCGGGCCAGCCGGCGGGCCGTGGCCGGCGCCCCGCCCTGGTCGTAGACCCGCGTCCGGTCGGTGGGCGCCGGCGCGTTGGCCGGGGGCAGCACGCGGAAGCCCGCGCCCTCGACGTCCAGCGTCACCTGGCGGGCCAGGCCGGCCACATCGGTGCCGTTGAAGACCTGCACCGTGGCGTCCTCGGCGGCCTCGCTCGGCGGGCGCTGCCACTGGTCGAGCAGGGCCTGCACGGCCTGGGGCTCGAAGACCAGGTTCGACCCGCTCTCGTAGGCCAGCTGCTCGGGGCCGAGACGGAACTGGCCCAGGGCCTCGGGGTCCAGCCCGGCCGCCAGGCCCATCAGGCCGAGCAGCACGTCTGGGCGGTCGATCGGCATGGTGGTCACGACCGGCGGCGCCCCGCCCTCCTCGCCGGCCACGGCCCGCAGGAGCGAGGGCAGCAGCAGGGCCTGGCCGGCGGGGCCCCTGGCGCGGAACTCCTGGAGGATGGCGCGCACCACCTGCTGCTGGCGCTCGGCGCGGCCGAAGTCGCTGTCCTGGTGGCGCGTGCGGGCGTAGATCAGGGCCGTGGCGCCGTCCATACGCTGGGGGCCGGGCTGAAACTCGATGCGCTGGACACCGAAGTCCTCGGTGGGGTACTGCTCGTCCAGGATATAGGCCGGCACGTCGATCGTCACCCCGCCGAGGGCGTCGATCAGCCCCTCGAAGCCGCCGAAGTTGACCGTGGCGATGAAGTCCACCTTCATGCCCCGGTCGCGCAGGGCAAGGAACTCCTCGACCGTCTGGGCGGCCAGGGCCATGCCGCCCTGCTGCGGGCTGGCGCCTGGGCCGTAGAGCGCCTCGGCGCCCGCGTGGCCCTGGCCGTAGGCCACGTTGATCTTGGTCTGGGCGAGGCCGACCTGGGGGATGGCCACCTCGCTGTCGCGGGGGATGGAGAGCAGCGAGGCCCAGCGGCCCGCCGCGTCGAGGCGGGCCAGGATCAGGGTGTCGCCGCGCACACCCTCCTCCGGGTAGCCTGGGCGCTCGTCGGTGCCGATCACCAACACGTTGGCGCCGATCAGGGGCGAGGCCACGGGCGGGTTGTTGCGCACATCGGCCACCGTGATCGCGCCGGCCAGGCTGCTCACCTGCCAGTAGAGCAGGACGAGACCCAGGACGGCCAGGCCCAGGGCGGCGAGCAGGGCCAGGCGCACGCGCGCCCACGGGCTGCGCCGGGGCCGCCGGTACGCGGCCGGACGGCCCTGCGCGGCCCGCGGCCGCGGCATCACTCTCGTCTCATCTGTGTACGGCCGGCCCCCACGGGGGGTGCGGCGGGGGCGCTGGCTGCTGTCGCTCGACACGGGCGGCTCCTACGCGAATGCCTGTTCGCCCCATTCTAGCAGATCGGCGCCCACGCGGGCTGAGACGCCGCCCCCGGGACGCTGATAGGTTTTTCAGGTGGCCGGCCGCCGCCCGCGCCTCCCCGGCGGAGTATAATAGTTCAGCAGCGCAAGCAACTACCCGGGCGAGCCCGACGCGGCCAGGCCCGCCGCTCGCCGGGCCGGCGGTCTTCCCGCCGCGGCGCGCCCGCACCCACGCCCCCCGCGAGGAGCAGCGATGACCAGCGAGAGCCTCGGCCCTCAGCCACTAGACCTCGGCCTGCCCGAGAACCCCCTGCGCAGCGGGCTGCGCCTGGGCCGCACGCCCGAGCCCTGCACCATGGTGATCTTCGGCGCCACCGGCGACCTGACCAGCCGCAAGCTGGTGCCGGCCCTCTACAACCTGGCCCGCGAGCGGCGCCTGCCCGGCGGCTTCTCGGTGGTCGGCTTCGCCCGCCGCGAGTGGGACGACGCCCACTTCCGCCGGGTGCTGCGCGACGGCGTGGACAGCAACTCGCGCAGCGGCGCCGCCGAGCCCGCCCTCTGGGAGAGCTTCGCCGAGGGCGTCTTCTACCACCGCGCCAGCTTCGACGACCCGGCGGGCT
>DAOLDO010000995.1:0-2617 GCA_035327325.1 Chloroflexaceae bacterium
CCCCCGGCGAGCCCCCCCCCCCCGGGCCGCCGCCCCGGCGACCCGGAGGCCCCCTGCCTCGACACCGCCAACCTCACCGGGCGCCTCGCTAGCCCTGTGGAGCCCACCCGCCTGCCCAGTTGCTCGGTCAACACGATTGACCGCATCGGCGAGCGCGAGTTCCAGCTCGTCTACGCCCCGCTGCTGATCCGCGGCGTCCAGTCGGGCTACTTCGCCGTCGGCCTCTCCACCGACTTCGTGATCAGCGCCTGGTCGGCCAGCCGCAGCGCCGTCCTCGGCGTCACCGCCGCCCTGGCCCTCGCCTCGGTGGTCGTCGGCTGGCACGTCGCCCGCCGCATCACCCGCCCCCTCAGCGAGCTGGTCGAGACGGCCGAGGCCGTGACCTCGGGCGACCTGGCCCGGCGCAGCGTGGTGAGCGACCGCAACGAGCTCGGCAAGCTCGCCCTGGCCTTCAACCAGATGACCGAGCACCTGCTGCGGCTCTACACCGCCAGCCGGGAGCTGAACCGCACGATCGAGGTCGGCCAGGTGCTCGCCGTGGCCACCGAGGCCGCCGAGGCGTTCACGCCCGGCGCCGAGGCCGCGGCCCTGCTCGCCGACGCCGAGGGCTTCGCCTACCACGTCCCCCCCGGCGCCTCCGCCGCCGCGGGCCTGGCCGGCGCCCGCGTGCCCGCCGATACGTCGCTGCTCGCCGCCCTGGCGGCCCACGACCCCCAGGCCATCCAGCTGATCAGCATCGGCGACCAGGAGGCCAGGGCCGCCGCCGGCCTCCCGAGCGGGCTCCAGACTGTCTACGGCGCCCCCATCTTCCGCCAGCGGCAGCTCACTGGCCTCCTGCTGTTCCTCCACCCCGAGCCCAACGCCTTCGGCGAGGCCAACGAGCAGAGCCTGGCGGTGATCGCCAATATGGCCGTGGCCGTGCTCGCCAACGCCGTGCTCTACGAGCAGGTGCAGCGCGACGCCAAGGAGCGCAGGGCCATCCTCTCGTCGATCGGCGACGGCGTGGTGGTCCTCGACGCCGAGGGCCGCGTGGTGCTGCTCAACGGCGCCGCCGAGGCCATCCTCGACCTGCGCGGCTGGCAGCGGGGCCGGACACGCCTGGAGGACTTGCCCCTCGAGGCCGTGGCCCAGAGCCGCGAGCTGTTCGGCAGGCCCGGCGAGCAGTTTCGCATCGGCGAGCGCTTCATCACCCTCACCAGATCGCCCGTGATCGGCGAGGGCGGCGAGGCCGGCGGCGAGGTGCTCGTGCTCCACGACATCACCGAGGCGGTGGCGATGGACAAGGCCAAGACCGACTTCATCGCCACAATCTCGCACGAGCTGCGCACGCCGCTCACGGTGATCCGCGGCTTCATCGAGCTGCTGCTGCGCGGCACCGGCGGCGAGAAGCTCTCGACCGACCAGGCCGAGCTGCTCAGCCAGGTGCGGGCCCGCGCGATCGACATGACCGACATGGTCAACAATGCCATCCTGATCGCCGACATCGAGTCGGGCCAGCTCAAGACCGAGCGGCAGCCGGTTGACCTCGAGCTGGTCGTGAGCGCCGCGATGGCTCCCCTACGCCAGGGCTTCGAGGCCAAGGGCCTCCAGGTCACGCTCGACTTCCCCGCCGACCTCCCCCCCGTGCTGGCCGACCGCGAGCAGCTCAAGCGGGCCTTCAGCCAGCTGCTCGACAATGCCCGCCGCTACACCGAACGGGGCGGCGTCACTGTGCGGGCGTCGTCCGAGGGCGCTCTGGTGCGGGTCGCCATTCAGGACACAGGGACGGGCATCGCGCCCGAGCTCCTGCCGCGCCTCTTCAAGCGCTTCCAGCGCATCGAGGGCAACAACTCGACCCAGCGCGGCGGCGGCCTCGGGCTCGCTATCACCCGCCAGCTGATCGAGCGCCAGGGCGGCAGCGTCAGCGTCAGCAGCGCGCCGGGCGAAGGCAGCACCTTCACCGTCGTGCTCCAGCAGGTTAATGAGCACACACTCGCCGTCGCACAAACAGACGACACCACGTCGGCGTCGTGATGGGCTGATCTGGCTCATCCTCCTCGCCCTCCTGCTGGCCCTCGTGCCGATCGGCTGTATCGCCGAGCTCGCCCTGCGCCTGGTCGTGCCCGCCAACGACCCCTTCAAGGACGTCGGCTCGTCGTCGAGCCTGAACGCCTACGCGCCGTTTCCCGGCGGGATCAGCTACGCCGCCGTAGACCCCTACGCGCCCAACATCAGGGCCACCGAGGTCAGCCGCCGCGAGCGCCTGACCCCCGTCGCCCTGCGCGGCGCCGTCACCGTCGCCCCCGTGGCCGAGGTCGGCCCGCCCGTCAGCCAGTTCGTTCCGCCCACCCCGACCCTCACCACGCAGCCGACGCCCCGCCCCACGATCACCCCGGGCCCGCCGCTGCCGCCCCCCGCCGCGGGAGGGGCCCAGCCCTCGCCGACCGCGACCGAGCTGGTGCTCATCCCCGGCGTGACCGCGACGCCCGCGCCGAGCAGCACACCCACCCGCACCCCCACCCGCGGCCCGACGGGCGAGCCGAGCGCTACGGCCACGCGCCAGCCCGCGCAGCCGACCGCTACCTCCGCGCCGATCGTGGCCGGCCCTACGCCCGCCCCGCCGCCGCCTACGAACACC
>DAOLDO010000996.1:0-2615 GCA_035327325.1 Chloroflexaceae bacterium
GGGGGGGGGGGGGCGCCCACGCCGGGTCGCCCCGCCCTCCGGCGAAGGGATGCCTAGCGGGCCAGGCGGCGCGGGTGGGTCATGTGCTCGGGGCGCAGCAGGTCGTCGAGGGCCTCCTGCGAGAGCCAGCCCTTCGCGAGCACCAGCTCGTACACGCTGCTGCCGCTGTCGAGGGCCTCCTTGGCGATGGCGACCGAGCGCTCGTAGCCGAGCACGGGGTTGAGGGCGGTCACCAGGCCGATGCTGTTCTCGACGTACTGGCGGCAGCGCTGGCGGTTGGCGGTGATGCCGGCGATGCAGCGGCTGGCCAGGGTGATGCAGCCGTTCTTCATCAGCATCAGGCCGTGCAGCAGGTCGTAGGCGATGATCGGCTCGGCCATGTTCAGCTCGAGCTCGCTCGCCTCCGAGGCCATCGAGATCGCCATGTCGTAGCCGATGATCTGGTAGCAGATCTGGTTGACCACCTCGGGGATGACCGGGTTGACCTTGCCGGGCATGATCGAGGAGCCTGGCTGCATGGGCGGCAGGGTGATCTCGCCCAGGCCGCAGCGGGGCCCGGACGAGAGCCAGCGCAGGTCGTTGCAGATCTTGGAGACCTGGACGGCGGCCCGCTTGAGGCTGCCCGACATCTGGGCGAAGGAGCCGGCGTCCTGGGTCGCCTCGACCAGGTCCTCGGCGGCGTGCACGGGGATGCCGCTCACCTCGGCCAGCCTGCGCGTCACCACCTCGACGTAGCCGGGGGGGCTGTTGATCCCGGTGCCGATCGCCGTGGCGCCCATATTGATCTCGTGCAGCTCGGCGGCGGCCGCGCCCAGGGCGCGCATCGCGCTGCCGATCATCACCGCGTAGGCCCCGAACTCCTGCCCGAGGGTCATGGGCACGGCGTCCTGGTTCTCGGTGCGGCCCATCTTGAGCACGTCGGCGAACTCGGCGGCCTTGGCCTCGAGGGCCGCCTTTAGCTCGCCCATGGCGCCGAGGGTGTCGCGCAGCGAGAGGATGATTGCCAGCTTGAGGGCCGTCGGGTAGGCGTCGTTGGTGGACTGGGAGGCGTTGACGTGGTCGTTGGGGTGCAGGTGCCGGTACTGCCCCTTCTCGTAGCCAAGGAGCTCGAGGCCGCGGTTGGCGATCACCTCGTTGGCGTTCATGTTGGTCGAGGTGCCGGCGCCGCCCTGGATCATGTCAACCACGAACTGGTCGTGGAGCCCGCCGGCGAGAATCTCGTCGCAGGCGGCGGCGATGGCGCCCGCCCTGTCCTGGTCGAGCACGCCGAGCTCGGCGTTGGCCAGGGCGGCGGCCTTCTTGACGTAGGCGAGGGCATCAATGAAGTGGCCGAAGTTGCGCAGGGGGACGCCCGAGATCGGGAAGTTCTCGGTGGCGCGCAGGGTCTGCACGCCGTAGTAGGCCCCGCTGGGCAGCTCGCGCTCGCCGAGCAGGTCGTGCTCGACGCGCACCGAGCCGAGCAGCGTCGCCGTGGCGCCGGTGCCGGCCAGCCGCTCGGAGGCGTAGCGCAGGCGCTCGCTGATGCGGCGGGCCACGCGGGCCACCACGCGGTAGTACACGTCGGGCTTGCGGGCGCGCAGGTCGTCCAGGGCGTGGCGGGGGATGACCAGCACGGTGGCGCCGTGGCGGGTGAAGGCGCCGGCCGAGTGGGCCGAGCTGTCGAGCAGGACGCTCTCGCCGATCAGGGCGCCCCGGCCGAGGGTGGCCAGGCGCTTGCGGGCGCCGTGGAGCCCGCGGGCGATCTCGACCTCGCCCTGCTCGATGATGCCGAGGCCGTTGCGCGGGGTGGACTCATGGAAGAGCCACTCGCCGGGCTCGTAGGTCGTGTGTACGCCCTGGGCGGCGAGCTCGCGCATATCCTCAAGCTCGATCCCGGTGACGGACGAGGCCAGCTGGATCACCGGCTCGAGGGCGGTGAGATTGGACACAGGGGTGGCTTTCTAGGAAAAGCTCCGGGAGGGCGCGCCCTCTCGGAGCTCTCCGTCGCGGCGGAGCCGCGTGCGCGCTAGAAGAACAGGTTGCCGATCAGCAGGCCGACGGCCACGGCGGTGATCGTGGAGATCAGACCGGGGATCATGAAGGAGTGGTTGAGGATGAAGCGGCCGATGCGGGTGGTGCCCGAGCGGTCGAAGTTCATCGCGGCGATCAGCGAGCCGTAGGTGGGCAGGAAGAAGTAGCCGTTGACCGCGGGCCACATGCCGATCAGGCTGGGGGCGGCGATGCCGAGGCTGATGCCGAGGGGCATGAGGGCCCTGGTGGTGGCGGCCTGGCTGAAGAGCAGCACCGAGGCGAAGAACAGGCCGATGGCGAAGGTGGCGGGGTAGGCCTGGGCCATGCCGCCGAGGCCGCTGATCACCACCTGCTCGTTGGCCTTGATGAAGGTGTCGCCCAGCCAGGCCAGGCCGAAGATGCCGACCACGGCGGTCAGGCCGGCCTGGGCCGTGTTGGAGCGCGGCACGTCGGCGACGGGGGCCTTGGTGAGCATCAGGATGAGGGCGCCGACCGAGAGCATCACGATCTGGATGGTGAGGGGCATGCCGAGGGGCACGGGGCCGTCGGCGCCGGGCACCAGGGGCCGCAGCTGCGGGAAGGCGCCCGCGAGCACCACCACCGCC
>DAOLDO010000997.1:0-2613 GCA_035327325.1 Chloroflexaceae bacterium
GGGCCCGGCCGCCGACCGGCGGGCCGTCGCCTGGCTCTGCGCGGCGTGGGCGCTGGCCTTCGCGCTGGCCTTCGCGCCGTGGGTGGCGAGCGACGGCACCGGCTACTACGCCTACACGCGCTCGCTGGCCCTCGACGGCGACCTCGACTTCGCGAACGAGTACCGCGACATGCCCTTCCCCCATACGCCGGTGAACCCCGATCAGCTGGTGGTGCCCGCCACGGGCCTGTCGTTGAACCCCTTCTCGATCGGCCCCGGGCTGCTCTGGCTGCCCGGCTTCGCCCTGGCCCACCTCTTCGTGGGCCTCGGCCCCGGCGCCTACTGGCCGGCGGACGGCTACAGCCTCCCGTATGTGGCCCTCACCACCCTCGCCTCGGCCCTCGCGGGGCTGGCGCTGCTCCTGACCCTGTACCGGATCTGCCGGCGCGTCGTCGGCCCCGGCCTGGCGGCCCTGGCCGGCCTGGCGGTCTTCCTCGGCGCCAACCCGCTCTACTACACCCTGCGCGAGCCGAGCTTCGCCCACGGCGTGTCGGCGGCGGCGGCCGCCCTCTTCGTCCTGGCCTGGCTCAGGCTGGAGGAGCGGCCCTCGCCGCGCCGCTGGGCCGCCGTGGGCGCCGCCGGCGGCCTCTCCGCCCTGCTCTACTGGACGAGCGCCCTGGCCCTGCTCCCCGCGGCCCTGAGCTTCGGCAAGCAGCTCGCGGCGGCCCTCGGGGCCCCCGGCGCCGAGCGCGGGCGACAGTTGCGCGAGCTGGCCCTCGGCGCGGGCCTGGCGACCCTGTGCGGGCTGGCCATGGTCGCGCCTCAGCTGGTCGCCTGGCAGATCATCTTCGGCGCGCCGCTCACCGTGCCCCAGGGCACCGGGTTCATCACCCCGGGCGCCCCCGTGGTGCTGCCCTTCCTCTTCGGGCCGCTCCACGGCATGCTGCTCTGGACCCCGGCCTATTTCGTGGGGATGCTCGGCCTCGGGCTCCTGGCGACCCGCCGGCCCTGGGCGGGCCTGGCCCTGGGGCTCGGCTTCGCCGCATATCTCTTCTACAACATGTCCCTCTCGACCTGGCACGGCGGGGGCGCCTTCGGGCTGCGGCGGCTCACCGTGCTCGCGCCGTGGTGCGCCCTCGGCCTGGCCCTGGTCTTCGACCGGCTGGCCCGCCTCCACCGTGCCCTGCCCGTGGCCGCGGCATCCCTGATGGCCGCCTGGACGACCCTGCTGGCCGTGCGCTACGACCTCTACCTGATCGACCGCAATGTGGGGTCGCTCGAGGACATGCCCGCCCTGGCCTTCCTGCTCGGGCGCGACGCCCTGCCCCTCGGGCGGCTCGCCGACTGGGCCGCCAGCGGCTTCTACGGCGGCGCCTGGAACCTGGCCCGCGCGGGGGCGCCGTGGGCGGCCGTGCTCGCCCTTGTCGCCCTGGTGACGGGGCTGGCCGCCGCCGGGGTGGCCATGGCCCTGCGCCTCGTCGCCCCGCCCCGCCCCGCCGTCGCCGCCGCCCCCGCCCCGGCGCCCGGCGCCGACACCTCGGTCACGCCATGAGCCCCACGATCTCGCTGGTCTGCACCGTCCGCGACGAGGCGGACAACATCGGCGCCCTGCTCGACTCGATGCTGGCCCAGACCCGACCGCCAGACGAGATCGTGGTCAACGACTGCCTCAGCCGCGACGCGACGCCGGCGATCGTGCGGGCCTACGCGGAGCGCGAGCCGCGCATCAGGCTCGTCGCGGGCGGGCACAACATCTCGTCGGGGCGCAACAACGCGGTGCGCGAGGCGCGGGGCACGATCATCGCCTGCACCGACGCCGGGCTCACCCTCGACCCCCGGTGGCTGGAGCAGATCGTCGCCCCCATCGAGCGCGGCGAGGCCGACCTGGTGGGCGGCTTCTACAGGCCGGCGCCCCGGACCCTGTTCGAGCTGACCCTCGGCGCGGTCAACTATCGCGAGCTGGGGGAGCTTGACCCGGCGACCTTCCTCCCCTTCGGCAACTCCATGGCCTTCCGCAAGGAGCTGTGGGCGCGGGTGGGCGGCTTCCCTGAGTGGCTCAGCCACTGCGAGGACCTGGTCTTCGACCTGGAGGCGGAGCGCCAGGGTTTCAGGCGGGCCTTCGCGCCCGGCGCGGTGATCAACTTCCGGCCGCGGGGCTCGCTGCGGGCCTTCGCGCGCCAGTACTTCCTCTACGCCAGGGGCGACGGGCTGGCCGGGCTGTGGCCACGGCGCCACGCGGCGCGCTACCTGGCCTACGGGGGGCTGGCGGCGCTCCTGCTCGCCGCGGCGCGCCTGCCGTGGGCGCGCTGGCCGGCGGCCGCCCTCGTCGCCGCCGGGGCCGCCGGCTACACCCGGGGGCCCTACAGGCGGCTCTGGGGGCGCCTGCGCGGGCGCCCGGCCCACGAGTGGGCCCGCGCCCTCGCGCTGGTGCCCCTCATCAGGCTCGTCGGCGACCTCGCCAAGCTGGCGGGGTACCCCGTGGGGCTGCTCAGGCGGCGCCGGTAAAACCCCTTAGGCAAGGCTTCGGACGGGCTCACTCCGCTTGACGATCGCCCCGGACCTTACCCCCGCCTCGCGGTGCACCCGGCGGAGCCGGGAACGCCTTCGGCGTGCGGCGCCCCCGCTCCCTCAGAC
>DAOLDO010000998.1:0-2613 GCA_035327325.1 Chloroflexaceae bacterium
GAACCTCGCCGCGATGCGCGCCCGCATCCTCGGCGCCCTCGACGCCGTGCGGTGAACCTTCCCCGTCAGGAGGGCACCGCCTTTTTCTTGTCCGCTGCATCGAAGCCTGTCAATGAAGCGAGGTAAACGATGAGCCAGCCTACCCTCGACCCGAACGCCATCAAGGCCGCCGTCCAGGAGCATTACGGGAGCCGCATCACTGCCGCCGCGAGCTGTTGCGGCCCCTCGGCCTCCAGCTGCTGCGGGACGAGCACCGAGCTGCTGCTCCACGGCCCCGAGGCCCTCGCCTCGCTGCCCTCCGATGTGGTTACCACCTCGTATGGCTGCGGCAACCCGCTGGCCCTGGCAAGCCTCAAGGCCAGCGAAGTGGTACTCGACCTGGGCTCCGGCGGCGGCCTGAAGGTGCTGCTCGCCTCCAAGCGCGTCGGCGAGACCGGCTACGTCTACGGCCTCGACATGACCGACGCCATGCTGGAGGTCGCCCGCCGCAACGCCGAGAAGGCCGGGGCGACGAATGTCGCCTTCCTCAAGGGCGATATCGAGGCCATCCCGCTGCCCGACCAGTCGGTGGACGTGATCATCTCGAACTGTGTGATCAACCTCGCGCCCGACAAGGGCCAGGTGCTCAATGACGCCTTCCGCGTGCTCAAGCGGGGGGGCCGGCTCTCGGTCTCGGACATCGTCTTCGACGGCGAGCTGAGTGACCTGTCGGTCGACGAGGCGCAGCTGCGCGGGGCGCTGAGCTGGGCAGCCTGCTTCGCAGGTGCGCTGACCATGGGCGACTACCACCGGCTGCTGGAGGCGGCGGGCTTCGAGTGGGTCGGCCTGGAGGTGACCCGGCGCTACAGCGCCGCTGAGCTGCGCGAGGAGGGCGCCGAGATCCTCGCCAGCCTTCCGGCCGAGGTCGTGCAGACGCTTGACGGCAAGGTCACGAGCTGCGCCATCACCGCCTGGAAGCCTGCGTAGGCTGCCTGCCGCGGGTGCGGTCTGAAGTATTTCTTGCCGCACCCGCTTCTTTTTTCTCATATATTGAGCATTGTCAATACAGGAGCGTTGGATGGAGACGAGCGTGGAGACCATCGTGATCGGCGCAGGACAGTCTGGCCTCGCTGCTGGCTACCACCTTCAGCGGGGCGACGTGCCCTTCCTCATCCTGGAGGCCAGTGACGAGCCCGGCGGCTCGTGGCCGCACTACTACGACAGCCTGCGGCTCTTCTCGCCGGCGCGCTTCTCGTCGCTGCCGGGCCTGCCCTTCCCCCGCGAGCCCGAGCGCTACCCTGCCCGCGACGAGGTCATCGCCTACCTGCGCGGCTACGCCGCCCACTTCCAGCTGCCAGTTATCACGGGCGTCAAAGTCGAGATGGTGTCGCGCGAGGGCGAGCGCTTCCACATCCGAACGGCCGACGGGCGCAGCTTCCAGGCACAGAGCGTCATCGCAGCGACGGGTGCCTTCCACCGGCCCTTCACGCCGCAGCTCCCCGGCCAGGAGCAGTTTCGCGGGCGGGTGCTCCACTCCTTCGCCTACCGCACGCCCGCGCCGTTCGCCGGCCAACGCGTGGTCGTAGTCGGCGGCGGCAACTCGGCCGTGCAGATCGCGGCCGAGCTGGCGAAGGTGGCGCGGGTAAGCCTGGCAGTGCGCGAGCCGGTGCGCTTCGTCACCCAGCGGCCCTACGGCCGCGACGTCCACTGGTGGTGGTCGCTGCTGCGCTTCGACACCAGCCCCCTGGAGAGCCTGCAGGCGCGGCTCTTCGCGCGGCTGGCCGAGGGCAAGGGGCCGCGGGTGCTCGACGCAGGCGTCTACCGCCAGGCCCTCGCCGCAGGCGAGCCGGACGCCCGCGAGTTGTTCAGCTCGTTCACTAAGAATGGTGTACTGTGGGCAGACGGGCAGGAGGAGGCGGTCGACACCGTGATCTTCGCCACCGGCTACCAGCCGAATCTGGACTACCTGGCGCCGCTTGGGGCGCTGGATGACCAGGGCCAGCCGAAGCACCGCCACGG
The DNA here is from genome assembly GCA_035327325.1 of Chloroflexaceae bacterium. Taxonomy (GTDB): domain Bacteria; phylum Chloroflexota; class Chloroflexia; order Chloroflexales; family Chloroflexaceae; genus CAIWXH01. The sequence continues at coordinate 1,999 of DAOLDO010000998.1, forward strand.
GGTGAGCACCAGCGTGTCCGGGCTCGGCTTCGTCGGGCTTTCCAACCAGCGCACCTTCGCCTCGGCGGCACTGCGTGGCGTCGGGCCGGACGCGGCGGTGGTGCTGCGCGCCCTCCAGCGGCAGCGTCGCCCTGAGTGGGGTGGGCTGCGCTCGCTCTGGCGTGGGATCTGCTGCCCGGCGGGAACGCCGGCCTGAGCCCTTGACGCCGTTCGCGCTGCCGCGTATATTGGCCCTCATCAATACAGGAGACGCGCACGATGACAACCCTCCAGCTCGTGCCGGCAATGCCGGCGGACCTCCCGGCTGTCCTGGAGCTGCTAGCGGCAAGCAATCTGCCCCGCGACGGCCTCGCCGAGCACTTCGACGCCGCGGTGGTCGCCCGCGACGGCGCCGCCGTGGTCGGTAGCGCCGCCCTGGAACTGTACGGCGAGGCGGCCCTGCTGCGCTCGGTCGCGGTGGCCGAGGGGCTGCGCGGCCAGGGTCTCGGCCGTGAGCTGACCACGGCCGCCCTGGAGCTCGCTCGCGCCCGCGGCGTGCGCCGGGTCTACCTGCTCACCACCACCGCCGAGGGCTATTTCCCCAGCTTCGGCTTCGCGCCTGTGAGCCGCGCCGAG
>DAOLDO010000999.1:0-2598 GCA_035327325.1 Chloroflexaceae bacterium
CTCCCACCTCCCACCTCCCACCTCCCACCTCCCACCTCCCACCTCCCACCTCCCATCTCTACTCCCCCTCCGCCCCCACGGCCCGCTCGCGCAGGGGCGGGGCGCCGTGGCGCTCGGCGAGCAGGGCCTCGTAGAGCAGGGCGGTGCGCCGGGCCGTGGTGGTCCAGGTGAACTCGCGCTCGACGCGGGCGCGGGCGGCTTCGCCCATGGCGGCGCGCAGGGCGGGCCGCCCGAGCAGGTGGGCCAGGGCGGCGGCGAGGGCCGCCGGGTCGCGCGGGGGCACCAGGACGCCGGTGACGCCATCCTGGATGGTGAAGGTGAGGCCGCCGACGGCGGAGCCAACCACGGGGCGGCCGCAGGCCATGGCCTCGAGGGGCGTGAGGCCGAAGGGCTCGTACCAGGGCGTGGTCACGGCCACGTCGCCGGCGGCGTAGTAGAGGCGCAGCCGGTCGGGCTGCTGCTGGCCGGCGAAGATCACCCGGTCGGCGACACCCAGATCGCGGGCCAGCTCGCGCAGGTGGGCCACCTCGCACGCGGCCAGGGAGCCGGGCGTGTCGTCGCCGCCCACGAGCAGCACGCGCACGGGCAGGTCGCGCTCGCGCAGCAGGGCCGCCGCGCGCAGCAGGTTGCCCACGTCCTTGCGCGGCAGCATGCGGCCGACGTAGACGACCACGGGGCCGTCGGCGGGCAGGCCGACGGCCTGGCGGGCCTCGGCCTGGGGCACGGGGAAGAAGCGCCCGGTGTTGACCGCGGCGGGGATGATCGAGAGCCGGGCCGGGTCGGCGCCGTACTCCTCGATCAGCTCGTTGTACTCGGCGGGGCACTGGGCGATCACCCGGTCCACAGCGTGCACCACCTCGCGCTCGACGGCGACGCGCTCGTCTGGGCTGGTGTCGGCCTCGCCCTGGTGGCGGCGCTTGGTCATGCCGGTGGCGTGGAAGAGCTGCACCGCGGGGATGCCGAGCCGGCAGCGCAGGCGGGCCACCACCCAGCCCGACATCCAGAAGTGGCCGTGCAGCAGGTCGTAGCGGGCGCCGGTGCGCAGCATGAAGCGCAGGAAGGAGCGCTGGAAAGCGGGCATCAGGGCCCACAGGCGGTCCTTGGGCAGGAACGCGGCCCGCCCGGCCGCCAGGTGCACTACCCGCGCCCCGGGGGCCCACTCGACCACCTCGGGCCGATCCTCCCGGTCGCGCCGGGTAAAGACATCCACCGCGTAGCCGAGGGCCGCCAGGTGCCGGCCGAGCTCGTCCACGTAGACATTCTGGCCGCCCGCGTCCTCGCCGCCCAGGAGGGCGAGGGGGCTCGCGTGTTCGCTGACCAGGGCGATGCGCGTTCGCTTTGGCATAGGGGCAAGCTCCTTGAGGGACGAGCCGGGCGCGGACGCCCTACCCGGTCACCGCCCTCATCGCGTCATTCCAGTCGGCGCAGAAGCGCTCGAGGCCGAAGCGCTCCCGGGCCAGCTCGCGCCCGGCCGCGCCGAGGCGCACGGCCAGCTCGCGGTCGGCCACCAGGGCCTCCATGCCGGCCACCAGGCGGTCGAGGTCGCAGGAGAGGTAGCCGGTCACGCCGTCAATCACCGCCGTGGGCAGGGCCGTGGTCGCCAGGGCCACCACGGGCATGCCGATGGTCATGGCCTCGATCACGGCCAGGGGCAGACTGGTGTAGCGCATCGGGCTGAAGAGGAAGCGGCGCTGCGCCACCACGCGGTGCAGCTCGCGGTAGGGCACGTCGCCCAGCCCGCCGATCCGCTCGGTCTCCATGCCCACGCTGGTGATCGGCACCCGCGCGCGGGCGGCCTCGAAGAGGTCGTAGCCGGTGATCCGCCCGCGCCGCTGGATGCAGTTGGTGACCACGATGCCCTCGGGGCGGCACCCCTCGTAGCGGGCGGCCGGGTCGATCGCCACGGCGTGCTCGATCACTCGGGTCGGGGTGCGCCCGCTGTCCCACATCAGCTGGTTGAAGTGGGTGACGTGGACCATGAGCACGTCGGGGTCGTCTACGGGGTGGCGCGTATTGGTGGGGTGGGGCTGCGGGGTGTTGTGCTCGAGGTAGATCACGGGGAGCCGGCGCTGCTCGGGGCTGAGGATGCGCTCCCGGTCCTCGTAGTAGTTCTCGGGGGCCTGGCAGATCACCAGGTCGAGGGGCAGGCGGCGGACCTCCTCGGCGGGCACCTCGCGCACATAGTCGGGGAGGTCGAAGGTGGGGCCGCGGCCGCCGTAGCGCGGGCCGCGCTCGGGGGTGACGGGGAGGTACCAGTCGTGCTCGAGGCGGGCCATGGTGTTGAGGTAGCTGCCGTGGATGTGCCAGATCAGGATCTTCAGTCGGCGCATAGGTCCTCTCCGCCGCCGACGGCGCGGGCAAGCTCCGCAGGAGGGCCCGCGTGCGCGGCGAGCTGGGCCAGGCAGGCGTCGAGCACGGGCCGGACCGGCATGTGCGCCAGGGCCGCGGCGGGCGACGCGCCCGGCGGCGCGAAGGCGAGGGCGTCCACGGCGTGGTGGCGGGCGCCGTCGAGGGGGGCGAACACGGCGGGGCGGGTGGGGCCGAAGAGCACCACGCTCGGCGTACCGACGGCGGCGGCCAGGTGCGAGGCCCCGGTGT
>DAOLDO010001000.1:0-2593 GCA_035327325.1 Chloroflexaceae bacterium
AGCAGCGCCGCCTGCACGCGATCACACCTCACACCGCACAGCTCAGCGGCAATCGTGCTGGGCACGACACGTGACCCACTAGTGGCCGGCGTGCTCGACGATCTGGCCGCGCACCTCACCGGGGCGGTTTACAATGGTGTGGACGTTGACATAGGTGTTGCCGGCGCGCATCGCGTCGAGCAGCGGCCCGAGGGAAGGGCCTGACACGGGGGTGCCCGCCCTGAGCTGGGCGGCCGTGATCGTGCCGTGGACGACGATCGTATTCTTGGCGTTGCCCGTGGGGCTGTCGAGGGGCGCGAAGATCGCCAGGTCAACCACGATCGGCCCGTTGACGCCGGGCGGGGCCAGGTGGATGTGGGCCTGGGTGACCGGGTTCAGGCGCTTGATCTTCAGCTTGTACTCCAGCGTCTCGCCATCCTCACTGAGCCGGAAGACCGCCTCGGCCTCGGCCCGCGCGTCCACCATGACCGGGACGGCGACCTCCTGCGCCGCGTCGGCCTCGGCGAAGAAGCGGGCCCGGTCCTTCGCGGCCACCACACCCACCGTCGCGAGCAGAGCCACCACAAGCAGCACGACCCGGAGCCCATTGCGCATCGCGGCCTCCCTCTGGCTTGTCCAAAACCCATCCTCACCGACACCACAGAGGTCTGTCGGGACGAAAGGGCCTCACGCGAGCGCCCAGGCTGGGCACCCTTACGCCAACCGCAAACCACCTGGGGAGCTTGCTAAAGGATACGAGGCGGCGCGCCCGATCGAATCTCGCCGGGCACAGCTAAGCCGGAAGGGAGGGCAGATCATGAGCCAGGCAGCAGGGGCGGCGGAGCGCAAGGGGCAGCTGCGGCGCGAGGCGATAGCGCGCCGCGACGCCCTGGCGGATCGGGCGGAGCGCAGCGCGGCGATCAGAGCGCTGGTGATGGGGCTGGAGGCCTACAGGGTGGCGCGGGCGATCCACTGCTTCCTCGCGATCCGCTCCGAGGTAGACACGCGGCCGCTGGTCGCCGCGGCCCTGGCGGCCGGCAAGGCCGTGGCGGTGCCGGTGATTGACGGGCGGGGGGTGATGCTCCACAGCTGGATTGAGGGGCTGGACGAGGCGGGGTTCGAGCGGGGGCAGCTGGGCACCGCGAGCCCGCGGGCCATCAGGCCGGCCCAGCCCGGCGAGTGGCAGCTCACCGTCGTGCCGCTGCTGGCCTTCGACCGGGCGGGGTACCGGCTGGGCTACGGCAAAGGGCACTACGACGGGCTGCTGGCCCGGGGAGCGGGGCGGGCCGTGGGCGTGGCCTTCGCCTGCCAGGAGGTGCCCGAGCTGCCGCGCGAGGCCCACGACATACCCCTAGACATGATCGTCACCGAGGCGGGCGTAATTGTCCCGGAGCAGGGGTAAGACCGCCTTTACAGATGCGAACGCCTGTGCTATACTAGGCCCATCGCATGACATAAAGGCAGGTCTGCGGGCCCCCGTCGGCGCCGCGGCCGGGAGGGACGAGATGTTTCAGCGATTGGACGAGCTACAGACGGGCAGCCTCTACATCCTGACCGGCCAGGCGGGCGCGGGCAAGTCGCACCTGGCGGCGAGCGCGCGGCGCGGCGGCACCCTGTGGGTGCTCGACACCGAGGGCGCCGCCCAGAACCTCCAGGGCAAGCCGGGCATCCACAAGCGCATCCAGGTGGTCCAGACCATCTCGCTGCGGGCCCTGATGCAAGCCATGGAGGAGGTGAAGCGCCACGGCAAGCCCGGCGACACCGTGCTGCTCGACTCGATCTCCAAGATCTTCCAGGCCATGCGGGCCTACGCGCAGCAGCGGGCGGGGAACGAGACCGACCGCAAGACGGCGATCGGCTACGACGAGCACGCCTCGGTCAACCGCAATATGCAGACGGTCTACACCGGCCTGACGGAGCTGAAGCAAGCGGGCTTCCACGTGGTGGTGATCGGCCACCTGGGGCGCAAGTACCGCGCCGGCGAGCAGGGCCTGAACGACGAGGGCCTGCGGGTGCTGGCCGACGACATGATCGCCTACGAGGCCGACGCGGTGCTCCTGGTGGAGCGCGAGGCCGACGAGCGCTCGATCACGCCGATCATCAAGCCGCCGCGCCCGGCCCACCTCAAGCTCAACAAGCGCTACCCGGCCGTCCTGGCGACGCTCTACCCCGACCTGGCCGAGAAGCCCGAGAAGGGCAAGGCCGAGAAGGCCAAGGCCGCGCCAGCGGCCGAGCCCGTCGGCGAGGCTGAAGCGCAGCCTCTGCCCGAGCCGGCCCCCGACCCGAGCGAGGCCGGCGCGCAGCGCCTGCACCAGGCCCACCCCGGCCCCCCGCGCGACGCGTCCGAGGCCGAGCAGCGCTTCTACGCGCGCTACGGCGAGGTGATCGGCGGCAGCACCTGGCAGGCCGTCCAGCGCTACCTCGGCCACCTGCTGCCGCGCCCCACCAGCATCGAGGAGTGGATCGCCGTCGCCGAGGAGGTGCGCGACCGCTCACGCGGCTCGATCGCGGCGGCGTAGGATCGCGCCCGAGCAAACTTGAGGGATGGCGCGCCCGGGCCGGGCGACCACATTGGGTCGCCCGTACCTGCCTCCAGGCAGGTGTAAAGGCGGCA
>DAOLDO010001001.1:0-2592 GCA_035327325.1 Chloroflexaceae bacterium
TCAGGGCGAAGGTGACGAGGCCGAACACGCCGAGGATGGGGGCGGGGATCAGGCGCAGCATGGGGCCACCTCGCAATAGACGTGAGCGTGTGCCCTCTAAGAGTAGCGCCGATCGCCCCGTCACGCAACTCGCCCGCCCTTGACAGATCGCGCCGGCGCCGGTACGCTCGTCTCACAGGGAGGGCCAACGGGGGAGCCCATGGACGCGCAGAAGCTGACCTACTTCCTGGCCGCCGCCCACACCCAGAACTTCCGCCGGGCCGCCGAGCTGTGCCATGTGGCCCAGCCCGTGCTCAGCCGCCAGATCGCCGCCCTCGAGCAGGACCTGGGGGTCGAGCTGTTCGAGCGCGACCGCCGCAAGGTGGCCCTGACCCCGGCCGGAACCGCCTTCATCGCCCACGCCCGCGCCATCCTCGACCGCATCCAGGAGGGCCGCCAGGCCATGGCCGCCAGGCGCGACGACCTGGGCGGGACGCTCACCGTCGGCTGCATCGAGCCCCTCTCCGACACCCTGCTGCCGCCCGCCTTCGCCGCGTTCCACCGCCGCCACCCGCTGGCCCGCGTCTCGGTCACGGTGAGCGGCACCGAGGAGCTGTTCGAGCAGGTCGAGCGGGGCGGCCTCGAGCTGGGCCTCTTCGGCCTGGCCCCCGAGCGCATGCGCGCCAACCCGCTCCTGGTCGTGCACGAGCTCTACCACGACCGGCTGGCCCTGCTCGTGGCCGGCGACCACCCCCTGGCCAGGGGGGCGGCCTCGGTCGGCGTCGGCCAGCTCTTCGACGAGCCGATGGCCCTGCTCAACCAGCGCTTCGCCATGCGCCGCATCCTCGAGCGGATCTTCGCCCAGCACAGCCGCGTGCTGGCCCCCGCCCTCGACATTGACAATGTCGCCACGCTCAAGCTGATCGTCAAGGAGGGCGGCGTGAGCACCGTGCTGCCCCAGTCGCTGCTGGCCGCGGCCGACCGCAAGGCCGGCATGGTCGCCCTGCCGATCCACGACCTGCGCGAGGTCTTCACCTTCGCCCTGGTCTACCGCCAGGTCCCCGCCCTCTCCCCCGCCGCCGAGGCGTTCATCGAGGCCGTGGCCGCCTCGCTCGAGCCCACCCGCCCCGCCGGCGTGGGCGGCTAGCCCTCCGCCCGAGCTACGTGCGGGGCGGCCACGCTGGGCCGCCCTTACGCCGGCTGGAGCCAGTACGGGCGACCCCACGTGCTCGCCCGGCCCGGGAGCGGCAAGCCCTCGGCACGGCTCGGCCGAGCAGCGCTAGCCCTCACCCCGCGTATCACTGTATAACCCAGAAAGTGTTAGACATGCTCCGGCACCTCAGCTATGCTGAGGTGTGATCGGTGCACCTGAACCCTGGCTAAAGACTTGCTTGATCTAGCGCCGACGCGTACTAGCGGACCAATGACGCTCCGGGAGGTGTGCGATGGACGTGCTGGATGGCCTTGAGCTTGAGATCGGCGGGCCCGCGCCGCGACGCCACTACTCGCAGGCCGAGGTGCTCTCCGACTACCGCCTGGCCTGGCTCAGCCGGCAGGTGAGCCTGATCGGCCGCCGCGAGGTGATGAGCGGCAACGCCAAGTTCGGCATCTTCGGCGACGGCAAGGAGGTCGCCCAGCTGGCCCTCGCCCGGGTCGTGCGCCCCGGCGACACGCGGGCCGGCTACTACCGCGACCAGACCCTGCTCTTCGCCCTCGGCGCCCTGACCCCCCAGCAGTTCTTCGCGCAGCTCTACGGCCACGCCGATGTGGCCGCCGACCCCGCCACGGCGGGCCGCACGATGAACGCCCACTTCGCCACCCGCCAGCTCGACGACGCCGGCCGCTGGCTCCCCCAGACCGAGGCCCCCCAGAGCTCGGCCGACATCTCGCCCACCGCCGGCCAGATGCCGCGCCTGGTCGGCCTGGCCTACGCCTCGCGCCTCTACCGCGAGCTCGACGAGCTGCGCGCCCTGACCCAGTTCTCGCGCAACGGCGACGAGATCGCCTTCGGCACGATCGGCAACGCCAGCACCGCCGAGGGCTTCTTCTGGGAGGCGCTCAACGCGATCGGCCTGCTGCGCGCCCCCGCCGTGATCTCGATCTGGGACGACGGCTACGGCATCTCGGTGCCCAACGAGCACCAGGTCTGCGGCGGCGACCTGAGCAAGCTGCTCGCCGGCTTCAAGCGCCGCCCCGGCTGCGAGCAGGGCTTCGAGCTTTACAGCGTGCGCGGGTGGGACTACCCGACCCTGCGCGCGGTTTACGAGCGCGCCGCCGAGCAGACCCGCGCCGGCCACACGCCCGCCCTCATCCACGTGACCGAGCTGACCCAGCCCCAGGGCCACTCGACCTCGGGCAGCCACGAGCGCTACAAGTCGAAGGAGCGCCTGGAGTGGGAGCGGCGCCACGACCCGCTGCGCACCATGCGCGCCTGGATCCTGGAGGCCGGCCTGGCCGACGCCGACGAGCTCGACGCGATCGAGACGGAGGCCCGCGCCGAGGCCGAGGCCGCACGCGACGCCGCCTGGGAGGCCCTGCAGGACGGCCCCCGCGCCGAGGCCCGCGAGCTGGCAGCCATGCTCGCCGACCTGGCCCCCGACTCCGCCGACCCCG
>DAOLDO010001002.1:0-2590 GCA_035327325.1 Chloroflexaceae bacterium
CAGATGAGCGGCCCCTGCACCGCCGAGGTGGCCGCCTTCGACCGCTTCACCGACTTCCTCGACATGCCGGGCGATGCCGGCGGCGCCTTCGACGTGGTGGTCTTCGACACGGCGCCCACCGGCCACACGCTGCGCCTGATCGAGCTGCCCGCCGAGTGGAGCCAGGCCATCGACGCCGCCGAGCAGGGCAGCGGACAGACCTGCATTGGCCCCGCCGCCGCCATCCAGGACGCCAAGCACAAGTACGAGCGCGCTGTCGCCGCAATGCGCGACCCGGCGGCGACCTCCTTCACATTCGTGCTGCAACCCGAGGCGACCTCGCTCAAGGAGACGCGCCGCGCGATCGACGAGCTGGGCAAGCTCGGCATCACCAGCCAGGCCCTGATCGTCAACGGCATCATCCCCGCCGAAGAGGCGGCCAACCCACTCTTCGCGGCCCGTCGCGCGATGCAGCAGGGCTACCTGGAGCAGATCGCCCGCGAGCTGCCGCTGCCCGCGCGCCAGATGCCGCTGTTCGCCGGCGAGATCAAGGGCGTGGAGCGGCTGCAGGCCGTGGCCGGGCTGCTCTTCGGCGGCGACACGACGGCCCTGGCCGAGCTGGCGACGACCCCCGCCGGCGCGACCCCGCTTGCGTACACCCTGGTCAAGACTGATCTGGCCGCCATCCTGCCGCGCCTGCTGCCCGACGGCGGGCGGCGCACGATCTTCTTCGCCGGCAAGGGCGGCGTGGGCAAGACGGTGGCCTCCTGTGTGACCGCGGTGTGGCTGGCGCGGCAGGGTCTCACCACGCTCCTGCTCACCACCGACCCGGCGGCGCACCTGGGCGACGTGCTCGGCGTGCCGGTGGGTGACACAGTAGCCCCAGTTGCGAGTGTACCCAACCTCTTCGCGACCAAGATCGACCCGAAGGCTGCCGGCGAGGCCTACAAGACGCGCATCCTCGACGACGCCCGCGCCCGTGGCCGCAGCCCCGAGTCGATCGCGGTGATGCAGGAGGAGCTTGACTCGCCCTGCACCGAGGAGATCGCGGCCTTCGAGCTGTTCATCGACTACGCCGCTCAGGAGCGCTGGGAGGTCATCGTCTTCGACACCGCGCCGACCGGCCACACCCTGCGCATGCTCGAGCTACCGATGGACTGGAGCAAGCAGCTCGACGTGAAGGTCTTCGCGAGCGTGGACGGGGCCGCCGCTGACGACGTGGCCAAGGCGCGCTTCGGCGGTGTGATTGAGCTGATGCGCGACCCGCGCCAGAGCACCTTCGCCTTCGTCTTGTACCCCGAGGCGACGCCGATCCTCGAGGCGGCGCGGGCGGCGGACGAGCTGGGCACGCTCGGTATCAAGGCAGGGCTGGTGGTGGCGAACTTCGTGCTGCCCGAGGCGGCCGCGGCAACACCGTTTGGGCAGGCGCGGCGGGCGATGCAGGCCCGCTACCTGACCGAGCTGCCGCGGCACTTCGACGCCCCGGTACTGCCCATCCCGATGCTGCCCCAGGAAGTGCGAGGGCTGGAGCTGCTCGCGGTGCTCGGTGAGCAGCTGTATGGAGCGGAGGTGACGGCGGGCATCGAACGAAGCGCGAAGGACATGCTGTGATGGGCGAGCCAGTGCTGGTGGAAATTGTCGGCGCCCCTGTCTGTGCGAAGGGGAAGCCAACCACGTGGCGCAGCGTGTCAGCCTACGTCGCGGACCAACTGGCGCTGCACTTTGGCGACGGCGTGCGCGTCGTCTACCACGACCTGTTCGACGCCGGATGCCCGCCGCTGCCTGTGGGCGCCCAGCTCCCGCTGGTGCTGGTAGACGGCGCCGTGGTCAGCAGCGGCGGCAAGTTGAGCGTGCCGACGATCCGGCGGGCTGTCGAGGCGCATGTGAGCGTGGCCGACACGAGGGCAACGCCGTGACGGTTCAGGCGCTGGATGTCGTCGTGGTCGGGGCAGGGCAGGCCGGCCTCGCCGCCGGCTACTACCTGCGCCGCACAGCTCTGCGCTGGGCCATCCTCGATGCTGAGGCGGGGCCAGGCGCCTCCTGGCGCCACGGCTGGGACTCGCTGCGGCTCTTCTCGCCTGCCCAATGGTCGTCGCTTCCCGGCTGGTCGATGCCGCCCTCGTCGGGGGGCACGCCCACCCGGGACGACGTGATTGGCTACTTCGCGGCCTACGAGCAGCGCTACCAGCTGCCAGTTCATCGGCCAGTCAGGGTGACCGCCGTACGCCGCACCGGTGAGCAGCTGCAGGTCGAGACGGACAACGGCGACTATCTGGCTCGGTCCGTGATCAGCGCGACCGGGACTTTGGGCAAACCGATCATCCCGGCCTACCCCGGGCGCGAGCAGTTTTGCGGCGCGCAACTCCACTCCGCGGCGTACCGCTCGCCGGAGCCCTTCCGCAACCAGGTGGTGCTGGTTGTGGGCGGGGGCAACTCGGGCGCCCAGATCCTGGCCGAGGTGAGCCAGGTGGCTGAAGCCTTCTGGGTCACGCTGAAGGAGCCGCGCTTTCTCCCCAACGACGTGGACGGGCGCGTGCTCTTCCAGCGTGCCACCGAGCGCTTTCTTGCGCGGCAGGCGGGGCGGCCGATCGATGAGCCGGCGGGCGGGCTG
>DAOLDO010001003.1:0-2587 GCA_035327325.1 Chloroflexaceae bacterium
TCGACGCCGGCTGCGGCGCGGGGGCAGCCACTGGCTGGCTCCCCACCGAGGTGGGCCCCGCGGGCCTCGCCGTCGGCCTCGACCTGTCGGCCGCCCACGCGCGCCTGGCCCGCGCCGCCGCGCCCGCCGCGACCGGCGTCGTGCAGGCCGACCTCGCGGCCGCCCCGCTGCGCCCGGGCAGCCTCGACCTGGTCTGGTGCGTGAATACGATCAACCACCTGCGCGACCCCCTCGCCGGCGCGCGGCGCCTGGCCGAGCTGCTCAGGCCCGGCGGGCGCCTGGCCCTCGGCCAGAGCCACCTGCTGCCCGAGATGGTCTTCGCCTGGGACGCCCGACTCGAGCGCGCCGTGACCGAGGCCAACAGGGCCTACTACCGCGCCAGGTACGGCCTCGATGAGCGCGACACGGCCGCGATCAGGGCCCTGGTCGGGCTGCTGCGGGCCGCCGGGCTGCGCGACGTGCGGGCGCGCACCGTGGCGATCGAGCGCGTCGCCCCCCTGGCGGCCGCCGACGAGGCCTACCTGGGCGAGGCGCTGCTGCGCGGCTACTGGGGCGAGCCCGTGCGCGCCTCCCTCGACCCGGCCGACCGGGCCGAGCTCGAGCGGCTGGCCGACCCGGCGGGGCCCGGCTACTGCCTGCGCCGCCCCGACTTCCACTACGTGCAGACCTTCACCCTGGTGACGGGAGTCCTATGAGCATCCCCTACACGTCGGCGACCGACCTGCTCGGCCAGACGGCGCCGCTCACCTTCGCCCTGAAGGTGCCGCTGCTGGGCGTGCCCGTGGTCTACAGCAGCAACAGCCCCGCGGTGATCAAGGCCGCGGGCCGCGCCCTCGCCATCTGGCGCGACCTGCCGCCCGAGCTGGTGGCGCCGGGGCCGCCCGCCCGCGTGGCCGTGATCGTCCACCCCATCGGCCCGGGCGACCCCAAGGTGCCGCCGGCGGAGCGCTTCGTGTTCCGCGCCCACGGCGATAGCTTCCTGGCGGCCAGCGGCGGCAACCTGCTCGGCGCCCAGATGGCCGCGAGCGTCGCCACGGCCTTCGTCACCCCCGAGCTGGCCGCCGACGAGCCCAACCTGCGCCACAACGTAATCGAGTGCCTGGGCTTCCTGCTCGTCAGCCACCGCGACCGCACCCCCGTCCACGCCGCCGCCGTAGTGCGCGGCGGGCGGGCCGTGCTGCTCGCCGGCCCGAGCGCCGCCGGCAAATCAACCCTCTGCTACGCCTGCGTGCGCGCCGGCTTCGGCCTGCTGGCCGAGGACACGGTCAGCGTGAGCCTGGAGGGCGGGATGCGGCTCTGGGGCCACCCGAGCCGCATCCACCTGCTGCCCGACGCGCCCCGCCTCTTCCCCGAGCTGGCTGGCCTCGCCCCGCGGGTGCAGGCCAACGGCAAGCTCAAGCTCGCCGTTGACGTGGCCGCCCTCGGCCCCGACAGGCTGGTCACCCACGCCGACCGGGCCGTGGTCTGCTTCGTCGAGCGGGCCGCCGGGCAGGCCAGCCGCCTCGCGCCCATGGACGCCGGCGAGGCCGCCGCCGCCCTGAGCGACCCGCGCGAGCCCGGGTTCGACCTGCTGCGCGACCGTGCGCCGACCGTCGCCCACGCCCTCACAGCCGGGGGCGCCTACAGGCTCACCGTCGGGGCCGACCCGGCGGCCGCCGCCGCCCTGATCGCCCACCTCGCCGAGAGCTGACAGGAGCCGATGGACGAGACCAGCCAGAGCATCGCCGGGCAGCCCCAGGCCCCCCCAGGCCCCACGCCGGAGCCGGGTCGTCTCGCCGCGCCCGCCCGGCCACGCCTCGGCGCCCTGCCGCTGGCCGCCGGCCGCCCGGCCGCGGTCGTCGCGCTGCTCATGCTGGTCGCCCTGGCCCACGGGCTGATCTACGCCCTCGGCGTGCCCCTCTGGCAGGCGCCCGACGAGCCGATGCTCTACGAGTACGCGGCCCTCACCGCCGAGCTTGGCCGCATCCCCGCCCAGGCCGACCGCAGCCCCGCCCTCGAGGCGCGCCTGCTCGCCTCCCTCGAGCGGGCCGACTTCTGGCGCCGCCGCGGCCTGCCCGCGCCCGACCCGCCCCCGGCCAGCCTGGCCGAGCTGCGCGAGCTGGCCTACATGCCCCGCCAGGTCGGCGGCGACCCGCCCCTCTACTTCGCCCTCGCCGCCCTCCCCCTCCGCCTGGCCGCCGGCTGGAGCGTCGAGGCCCAGGTCTACCTGCTGCGCGCCCTCGGCGCCCTGCTCCTCCCGCTGGGCGTCGCCTGCGCCTTCCGGGCCGGGGTGTGGCTCCAGGTGCCCGCCTCACCCCCCAGCCCCCTCGCCGCGACGGAAAGAGGGGGCCGCGCCGGCGGCAGAGGTGAGGCGGGAGCCGGCCTGCTCATCCCCACGGCCGCCGCCGCCCTCGTCGCCCTGCACCCCATGTACGCCTACGTCGGCGCGATGCTGAGCAACGACGGGCTGGCGAACGCCATGGGCGCCCTGCTCTGCCTGCTCGTCGCGCGCGCCGCCGCCCGCGGCCTGCCTGGCCTCGACATAGCCCTGATCGGCGTCCTGGCCGCCGTCGCCGCCCTGGTCAAGCGCACCGCCCTCCCCTACGGG
>DAOLDO010001004.1:0-2579 GCA_035327325.1 Chloroflexaceae bacterium
GCGGTGGCCACGCCGGCGAACGAGGCGTAGCCTGGCGCCGCGGGGTTGTCGCCGCGGGGGTTGCCGGCCACCGGCACGTCTGCGGCGGGGCGCTGGTCGGTGTCGAAGGGGTCGTTGCCGAGCTGCAGGCGCCCGCTCACCAGCTCTTTGACCAGCAGCCCGTTGGTGACGCCCTGGCTGGGGCCGGAGCGGTCGCCGGGGATGTTGAGCTCCATGCGGGCCTTGTCGAAGTACTGGACGGTGCGCAGCCCCTGCTCGCCCTGCCGGTAGAACTCGGCGTAGTCGAACCATGGTCCGGGGCCCCAGTACCAGGTGCGGCCGCCGCGCACGGCCTCGCTGTCGGTGCGGCCCCAGACGCGGGCAAAGCGCTCGTCGGCGAAGCCGGTGCGGTTGCCGTCGAAGGGCGCCGCGCCGACCGGCGCGACCGTCAGGGCCACGGCGCCCGCGAGCAGGGCCGTGGCGACGGCGGCGCCGCGCCTGCGGATCCAGGTGAAAGACATAGAACCCTCCTTGGCTCTTAGAGGTGTACAGAGACCGAGCAATCAGGAGACCCTGCCGCTCCCGGGCCGGGCGGCCACCTGGGGGCGCCCATACTGCCTCAGTCGGATGTAAGGGCGGCCCAGCGTGGCCGCCCCGAGGAGCAGGCGGCTGACCCTGACGCCCGGGCAGTGCGGGGTCGCTGCCGCTCCCGGGCCGGGCGACCACCTGGGGGCGCCCGTACTGCCGCCCGGGGGGCCGGCTCCGCGGCGGAGCTCCACGCTCAGTGTAGCGCGGGCGCTTCAGGAAGCGAATGAGCGCCCTTTGGCCGCGGGCTCGCGGCGCCCTGAGCGCCGCCTGAGGGCGCTCTCAGGAGTCCGTAACCCGATATTTACGCGCATGGGGGTAGCCAAACCGGGGAGTTGCCGTATAATCGTTGGCGTCCCCCAGACCCTCAGCGCGCAGTCCCTACAGGCGCCGGCGACCGGCCCGGCGCCGGCCTCAGCGTCCGCAGAGGTACGCGATGCAGGCCTGGCTGTACTGCACAGACGTCGGGGAGCGGCACAGGGGCGGGCAGATCGCGGAGCGGCTGGCCCGCCGCGGGCTGGAGCTGCGCCCCGGCGAGCCCGCCGGACCGGGCGGCGCGGGCGTGGTACTCTTCCGCCAGCTTACCGGCGAGCTCTGCCGCTTGGTGGGCGAGTGGAGCGCCGGCGGCGAGCGGCGCCTGCTGCTGGTCGCCGTCGAGCGGGGGGCCCTCAGCCCGGGCGGCCCCTGGCCCCTGCTCAGGGCGGGCGCCGACGACGTGCTCGTGCTGAGCGACCTGCGCGAGCCCGACGCGGCCATTGGCGAGCGGCTGTCCCGCTGGGCGGCAATTGACGAGGCCCTCGCCTCGGACCTGGTGCGCGAGCACATGGTCGGCGCCAGCAGGGCATGGCTGAGCGCCCTGCGCCAGATCGTCGAGGCCGCACGCTTCAGCGATGCGCCCGTGCTGCTGCTCGGCGAGACGGGGACGGGCAAGGAGCAGGCCGCCCAGCTCATCCACGCGCTCGACGCCAGGCCCGACAAGGGCGAGCTGGTGGTGGTGGACTGCACGACGATCGTGCCCGAGCTTGCCGGCAGCGAGCTGTTCGGCCACGAGCGCGGGGCCTTCACCAGCGCGGTGAGCGCCCGTGACGGCGCCTTCGCCCTGGCCGACGGCGGCACGCTCTTCCTCGACGAGGTGGGCGAGCTGACGCCCGCGCTCCAGGCCCAGCTCCTGCGCGTCACCCAGGAGCGCACCTACAAGCGGGTCGGCGGCAACGTCTGGCGGCGCACCGACTTCCGCCTGGTCGGCGCGACCAACCGCGATCTTGGCGTCGAGGAGGCCGAGGGCCGTTTCCGGCGCGACCTCTACTACCGTATCGCCGGCTGGGTCTGCCGGCTGCCGCCCCTGCGCGAGCGCCGCGAGGACATCATCCCCCTGGCCCGCCACTTCATGGCCCGGCTGCGGCCCGACCAGGAGCCGCCCGAGCTCGACGCGCCGGTGCGCGACTATCTGCTGAGCCGCGACTACCCGGGCAACGTGCGCGACCTGCGCCAGCTCGCGGCGCGGCTGCTCTACCGCCACGTCGGCCCCGGGCCGATCACCGCGGGGGCCATCCCCGACGCCGAGCGCCCGGGCGAGGCCCTCGGCCCCCCCTGGCAGGACGGGCCGTTCGAGCAGGCGATCCACCAGGCCCTCGGCGCCGGCGCCGGGATCCGCGAGATCAGGCGGGCCGCCGAGGAGACGGCCGTGCGCCTCGCCATCGCCGACGAGGGCGGCAACCTCCAGCGGGCCGCCCAGCGCCTCGGCGTCACCGACCGCGCCCTCCAGCTGCGCCGCGCCGCCCGGCGCCAGGCCGGCGACGAGGAGGTTGACGCGGCCTGACGCGGCCGCGAGCGCGGGTGAGGGCGTTGTGTATTTGGCGTTGGGGCGCCCTAGCGTGGGCGCCCACGTTGGGGCGCCCGTACGTCCTTCTCCTAAATGGGCGCAACAGCCATGGCACGGGCGCAGAAGCGATCGTCGCCGGCCACAGACGATCGCCCGCGTGCCACAGACGATCGCCCGCGTGCCACAGACGATC
>DAOLDO010001005.1:0-2577 GCA_035327325.1 Chloroflexaceae bacterium
ACACCCGCCTGCTCGACCGCTTCGCCGACCTGGGCGGCCTGGCTCTGCGTGGCCGCGCCGAGGAGCTGCTGCGCGCCCTGGGCCTCGACGAGGAGCACTGGGAGCGGCCAATGGGCCTGCTCAGCGGCGGCCAGCGCAAGCTGGTCGGCCTGGGCCGCTGCCTGCTCACCGAGCCCGACCTGCTGCTGCTCGACGAGCCAGACAACCACCTCGACCTCGGGCGCAAGTCCCTGCTCGAGGCCGTGGTGCGCGACTTCCGCGGCGCCGTGGTCCTGATCTCCCACGACCGCTACCTGCTCGACGAGACGGTCACCCAGATCGCCGAGCTCGAGCCGGCGGCCGGCGGGGCGCGCCTGGCCCGCTGGGAAGGCAACTACTCGGCCTACACCGCCCAGAAGGAGCTGGCGCTGCTCAGGCAGCAGGCCGACTACGTGGCCCAGCAGAAGGAGATCGCCCGGCTCGAGGAGGCCGTGGCCCGCTTCAAGCTGTGGGCGAGCGTGGTGGTGAACGAGCGCCACATCAAGCAGGCCCGCAACAAGCAGCGCCAGATTGACCGCATGGAGAAGGTCGAGCGTCCGGTGCTCGAGCGGCGCAACATGGCCCTCGCGTTCCGCCCCCGCCTGCGCGGCGGCGCCAAGGCCGTCGAGCTGCGCCGGGTTGACAAGGCGTTCGGCGAGCGGATCGTGCTGCTCGACGCCGTGGCGACCGTCCAGAACGGCGAGCGCATCGGCGTCGTCGGCCCCAACGGCGCCGGCAAGACCGTGCTGCTGCGCATCGTCGCGGGGCTGCTCGCGCCCGACGGGGGCGAGCTGTGGGTCGGGCCGAGCATCGAGCGGGGCTACTACGCCCAGCACCACGAGACCCTCGACATGGCCCGCACGCCGATCGAGGCCCTGCGGGCCCTCAGGCCAATGACCGAGGGCGAGGCGGTGGCGAAGCTCGGCCGCTTCCTCATCCCCTACGCGGCGGCCAATCAGCCGATCGCCCGCCTCAGCGGCGGCGAGAAGAGCCGGGTCCAGCTGGCCTGTCTGATGCTCAGCGGGGCCAACTGCCTGCTGCTCGACGAGCCGACCAACAACCTCGACATCCCCTCGGCCGAGGTGCTCGAGGCCGCCCTCGAGGAGTTCCCCGGCACCGTGGTGGTCGTCTCCCACGACCGCTACTTTCTCGACCGCGTGGCCGACCGCATCTTCGCCCTCGAAGACGGGGAGCTGCGCGTGTACGAGGGGGGCTACAGCTACTACGCGGAGCGCGGCGGCCGCCTGGCCCGGGCCTGAAGCCCGGTGGGAGATTGACATCCTCCCATTCGCCCGTATACTCCAGGGGGTTCAGTAGGGATTTTAGGATGGCCTAAACTGGCGCCGGGCCTTCGTGGCGGCCTCGCGCGGAGCATCAGGACGGACCGCGGCATGAAACCGACCTTCGTGATCGTCGCCGGGCTCTTCACGGTCTATATGGGCCTTGGCGTGCTCAATCCGCTGCTCGCCCCGCTGGTGCGCGAGCTCGGGCTGAGCGAGACGCAGGGGGGCCTGATCATCACCGCGGCGGCGATGATGTTCGCCCTGGGCAGCCCCTTCTGGGGCGGGCGCAGCGAGCGCTGGGGGCGCAAGCCGGTGCTGCTGATCGGCCTGCTCGGCTTCAGTCTGGGCTACGGCGCCTTCGCCCTCGCCGCGCAGCTTGGCCTGCGCGAGGCCCTGGCGCCCACGGCGGCCTTCGTCGTCCTCGTGCTGGCCCGCGCCCTGGCCGGCTTCCTGATGGGCGGCGTCCCCGTCTCGGCCCTGGCCTTCGTCGCCGACACCACCAGCGGCCCCGAGCGCACCGCGGGGATCGCCCTGCTCGGCGCCGCCAACGGCCTGGGCTTTATCGCCGGCCCGGCCCTCGGCGCCGGCCTGGCCAGCTTCGGCCTGCTCGCCCCGCTCTACGCCGCCGCCGTACTGCCCCTGGTCGCCGCCGCGCTGGTGGCCCTCCGGCTCCCCCACACCCCGCCGCGCGCCCGCGACGCCAGCCTGCCCCGGCTCCGCCCGACCGACCCGCGCATCTGGCCCTGGCTCCTGGTCGGCTACACGATCATCGTCGGCCTGATGGGCGTGCAGGTCACCGCCGGCTTCCTCTTCCAGGACCGCCTGGGCCTCACCCCCCAGCAGACAGTCCAGACCCTCGGCGTCGCCCTGGTGACCACGGGCGTCGCCAACCTGGTCGCCCAGCTCGGCATCATCAGGGCCTTCCGGGTGCCCCCGCTGACCCTGCTGCGCGTCGGGCTGCCCCTGGCGGTGGCCGGCTTCGCGATTCTGATCGTCGCTACCACCCTGCCGCTGCTCATCCTCTCATTCGTGGTCGCGGGGCTGGGACTGGGCCTGGCCCTACCGGGCTACACCGCCGCGGCGACCCTCGAGGTGGCGGGCCACGAGCAGGGTGCTGTGGCCGGGCTAACCACCTCGGCGCAGGGCTTCGGCGCGATGACCGGGCCGCTCCTGGCGACCAGCCTCTACCAGCTCCGCCCCGAGTACCCCTACCTGCTCACCTGCTCGCTGCTCGCCCTGGTGGCCGCGGCCGTCTGGCTCAGCCCCCGGCTGCGCC